>JAENYW010000075.1 GCA_016841555.1 Tepidibacillus decaturensis | reverse complement strand
CAGGGAATTGCTTGATAATCATTTCGACAATAGCTGCTTCTCCATATTTTTTCATTGCTTCTGCAATTTGATCCTTTGCTTCCGCTTCAGCAAACCCTTTTTGTTTAATAATATCTGCTTCTGCTTGACCTTCTAGTCTTGTTTTTTCTGCAGTCGCTTTTGCTTGTGCTTCGATGCTAAATTGTTCTGCCTCTGCTTCACGTATACGTTTCGATTTTGAAGCTTCTGCTGCTTGTTCAACCGTATATCGGTCTGCATCTGCTTTCTTCTTCAATTCAGCATCATATTGCTTTTCACGACGAGCAATCTCTTTTTCCTCAAGCTCAATCATTTTTTCTCTTTCAACAACCTCGATTTGCATCTCTTCTTTTTTAACCTGTTGCATGGTAATTGCTTCTTGAAGCTTATATGATTGATCAGCCTCAGCTTTTTTCTGGTCTTGTTCTTTTTTAAAGGAAGCTTTTTTTACTTCCATCTCTTTTTGGGCTTCAGCAATATTTGTCTCAGCAATATAATCGGCTCTTTCCCCTTCTTCGCGGGCTATGGCTTTCGCAACCTGTGTATCACGTGTAGCGTTTGCTTCCGCAATTTCTGCTGCTTTGATAACATTCGCAATTTGTGGTCGTCCTAAAGCATTTAAATAGCCACTTTCATCACTAACATCTTTAATAGTAAAGGATACAATCTGTAATCCCATTTTTGCAAAATCTGTTGCTGCTTGATTTTGTACTTCCTTCCCTAGCTTGTCCCGATTTTTATACACTTCCTCAACAGGCATAGTACCCAAAATAGCACGAAGATGTCCTTCAAAGGTTTCGGTAGCAATATTCCGAAGCTCATCAGATGTTTTTCCGAGAAACTGTTCAGCCGCAGTAGCAATCGAATCAAGATCCCCTTTTATTTTGATTTGTGCAACACCATCAACCATGACAGCAACCCCTTGCTCTGTGTATACTTTAGGAGTTTTTAAATCAAGGGTATGTAAACGTAGAGATAAAGGAACGGCATTTTGAACAATAGGAATAATAAATGTTCCCCCTCCCTTTACTACTTTAATACCATTTTTTACTGCACCTGTAACAATTAAAGCCTGATCAGCAGGTACAGGACGATAGCGAGTAACAAAGCCAATAATTAGAATAAACAGAACAACAACAATAGCAATTGGTGCTAGTGAAACAATAGAATCAGTAATCACAATGCATCTCCTCCCAATCTTTCTTTATAATTTTTTAACAATAAACGTACCACCTGTTACATCTACAATTTCTACACGAGATCCTGGCTCAATTCTCTTATCCTCTAACGATAAAGCTGGTGCAGAAAGTCTTGACATACCTTGAGAATAAATAATTTCTCCATGATCTTTCTTTGAAATAACAGTAATAACCTCTGCTGTTTTTCCAATCATTTCGTTAGCTGCTTTTGCTGTTGATCGATCGGCTTTTGTCATCGGAATAACCACTAATAAAAAAATAAGTAAGGCTGCCAATACAGATATTCCGATAGATATTCCGATTACGGATGTAGGAGATAGGTTATTTTGATAGGTTAAAAACAAGCCAATTCCCCCGAAGGTAGTAAGAAATGAGGCAATAATAATAGGAGATAAAATTGGGAAGTCCCAATCTAAATCAAAGTCAATATCAAAATCAAAAATACCAAAGGAGGATATGATTGCATAACCAACCCCTATAATTAAAAGAACAAGATAAACAGTAACCAAAGGAATCACAGCCTTTCATAAACATAATATATAGAAAAGAGCTTATCCTCATACCATTATTTTTAAAAAATGAGATAATCTTTTCATAGTCGAATAGTATTATTATCTATTTAAATATAAGGAGTAATTTAACTATAATATAGATATATAACCTTATCAATATATTTTTTCAAAATATTGACTATTTCCGTTAAAAACCATTCCATTTCTTCATTTGAGACTTTTTTAAGGCAAACCGCTTGAACTTTATTTATTTTTATGATAAAGTACTTGTGTTAAACTCCTTGGGAGGTGTAAAGTGTGGTTGCTGTTGTATTTAAAGTTCTTTTAGTTATTGTGTCTTTAGGATTAATCGCTACGGTACTATTACAATCTGGTAAAAGCGCAGGTTTATCAGGTAGTATTGCTGGTGGAGCTGAGCAGTTAATGGGAAAACAAAAGGCACGTGGTATCGATGCATTACTTGAAAAAGTAACGGTCATTTTAGCTGTAAGCTTTATCGTTTTATCCGTAATCGTAGCTTACTTAGTAAAAATGTAAGATTGAATAGTGGTATGTGATTGATGTGAAAAGTGGATAGACGATAGACAAAGACAACAGCAAGGGAAGACTTGCTGTTTTTTCTTGTACTATTAAGTAGTTAAAGTATTCAGGCATGGAGGCATACCTATGAGGAGTAAAGCTTGTGTTCTCATACACGGATTTACAGGAAGTCCAAAGGAAATAGAAATAATAGCTAACCATTTAGAAGAAAAAGGAATAGATGTGGTTACTCCTACGTTACCTGGACATGGAGAATATATAAATAGAAGAGAAATGAGAAGGTTTACGAGAAGGGATTGGCTTGAATCTGCAGAAAAAGTGATAAAGGAAACGACAGAAAGCTATGATGAGGTTTACTTGATTGGTTTTTCTATGGGCGGCTTAATTTCTGCTTTTCTTGCAACAAAATATCCAATAAAGAAATTAGTTTTACTTAGTACTAGCGTTTTTTATCTCAATGTTCATCGTTTTGTAGATAATATGAAGCAAAAAATGCGATCAAAATCACAGCTACAACGATATATTTATAAAATAAAAAACACACCTATAAGGACTACGTTACAATTTCGTACCTTAGTAAAGGAATTAACTCCCTATATTGAACAAATAGATGTACCTACCTTAATTATTCAAGGGGAACAAGATGACTTAGTAGATCCTAGAAGTGCACAATACATCTACGAACATATTCAAAGCAAAGAAAAAGAGCTTCATTTTCTACCTAATTCGAAGCATATTATATGTTGGGATAGTGACAAGGAACAGGTAGTAGATTTGGTTGATCAATTTTTAACCTAATGTGAGTAGAAACCCCAACCTTAATCGTTAGTGTAGGTGTTGGGAGTATATGACCATAGGTATGATTTAGGTGAGGTGAGTACTTTCATGAAAATAGTAAAAAAAAATCCTGATCCTTTTTATTACCAAGGGAATAATAAAATTGGCTTGTTATTAATTCATGGTTTTACAGGAACACCTGCTGAAATGAAGCTTCTAGGGAAATATCTCCATCAGCATGGTTATACGGTTTATGCTCCTCTATTGACGGGACATGGAAAAACACCAGAGGAAATGGCAAAAACCAATCATAAAGATTGGTGGAATAGTGTTACTTACGCTTATGATTTTTTGAAGGAAGAGGGCTATGAAAAAATTGTATCGGTAGGCTTGTCCATGGGGGGAGTTCTGTCCCTGAAATTAGCCTATAAAAAACCTCTATCTGCTGTTGTAGCGATGGCAGCTCCTATTTATGTGCATGATAAAAGAATGGGTTGGGCAAGATGGATAAAATATGTAAAGACCTTTCAGCCGAAAGTAAAAAAGGAAGCTTATATTGAAGAACATTTGGTAGCCTATGATCGAACACCAATAGCATGTGTGGGAAGCTTAGATAAGCTGATTAAAGAGGTTAAGCGGAATTTACAGAAGATAATGATACCCGCTTTTATAATGCAGGGTAAAAAGGATGAAACCGTTTATTACGAAAGTGCTTCTTATATTTATGAACATGTAGGCTCCACTGTAAAGGAAATAAGCTGGTATGAAGACTCTACTCATATTATGACTTTAGATCGGGAAAGAGAGCAGGTATTTTCAGACATACGCATTTTTTTAGAAAAATTGAAGCTTGATTAACCATTATTTAAAGCTATGTTTAGGAAAGAGAAAGAAAGGGAAAAAATAAAGATATGAATAATTCGAAATGTTTAAAGAAATGAGGTGTAAGTATGGAAGTGAAAACAGAAAATATTTTAGAATTTATGAAAGAAACATTATATAAACCAATGACAGTGAAAGAGCTAGAACAGGTCTTTGGAATACATTCGTCAGAGGGCTTTAAGGACTTTGTCAAATTAATGAATGATTTAGAGGAAAGTGGAAAAATAGTTAGAACAAGAACCAATCGTTATGGTCTTCCTGAAAAAATGAACTTGGTACGTGGCAGACTTCAAGGACATCCAAAGGGATTTGGTTTTGTTATCCTTGATGAAGGGGATGATCCAGATATCTATATTCATGCTAATGACATGAATGGAGCGATGAATGGAGATAACGTTCTTGCCAGAATAAGCAAAAAAACCTCAGGAACTCGGCATGAAGGTGAAATCATTCGCATCCTCAAGCGGGCAAATAGGGAAATAGTCGGTACATTTACTGAGGGAGAATATTATGGCTTTGTTATTCCAGATGATAAGAGGATTTATCAAGATATTTTTATCCCTAAAGCAAAAATGAATGGTGCAATAGAAGGGCATAAGGTTGTAGTCAATATATATAAGTATCCTGAAGGAAGAATGAGTCCAGAAGGAGAAGTTATCGAAATTTTAGGGCACAAAAATGATCCAGGCGTAGACATTTTATCAATCATCCGCAAATATGCTCTGCCCGAGCAGTTCCCAGAAGAGGTAGTAAATGAGGCAGAAGCAATTCCTGATCATATAACTGAAGAAGAGCTTAAAAACAGACGTGATTTAAGGAATAAGAAAATGGTAACCATCGATGGAGAAGATGCGAAGGATTTAGATGATGCAGTATCGATTGAAAAATTGGAAAATGGCAATTATCTGCTTGGAGTACATATTGCTGATGTTAGCTATTATGTGAAAGAGGGTTCACCATTAGATCGAGAAGCATTTAGTCGTGGGACAAGCGTCTATTTGGTTGATCGTGTTATACCAATGCTTCCTCATCGTTTATCTAATGGGATATGTTCATTAAATCCTCAAGTAGATCGACTTACTTTGTCCTGTGAAATGGAAATTAATCATAGTGGCGAAGTGATTAAACATGATATTTTCTCAAGCGTTATTCAGACAAATGACCGGATGACCTATACTAATGTAAGAAAAATTTTAGAAGAAGAACCACAAGAATTAATGGAGCGTTATAAGGACCTAATCGAGGATTTTCATTTAATGAGGGAGCTTGCCTCCATTTTAAGGAAAAAAAGAATGAATCGTGGTGCTATCGATTTTGATTTTGAGGAATCTAAAATCATCGTTGATGAGCAAGGAAAGCCAATTGAAATTAGGAAACGTGATCGTTCCGTCGCGGAGCAAATCATTGAGGAGTTTATGCTTATCGCTAATGAGTCAGTAGCTGAGCATTTTTATTGGCTTCGGACACCATTTTTATATCGTATTCATGAGGATCCTGATCAAGATAAATTATTTAATTTTGCAGAGTTTATTACTAATTTTGGTTATGTACTAAAAGGTTTAGGAAATCAAGTACACCCTAAATCCCTGCAAATGCTTTTAGAACAAATAAAAGGTACCCCTGAAGAAACGATCATTAGCACTGTGATGCTAAGGTCGATGAAGCAGGCTCGCTATGAGGCTGAGCCATTGGGGCATTTTGGGTTATCTGTCGATTATTATTCCCATTTTACTTCTCCAATAAGACGTTATCCAGATTTGCAAATTCATCGGGTTATTCGCGAAGTACTGGAAAACGGAAGCTTATCTGTTGAAAGGCATAGCTATTTACAAGGGTTAATGCCTTCAGTTGCAGAGCATTCATCGGAAAGAGAACGTAATGCTGTTGATGCGGAAAGAGATACGGATAAATTAAAGAAAGCAGAATTTATGTTAGATAAGATTGGCGAAGAGTTTGAAGGAATTATTAGCAGCGTTGCCTCCTTCGGTATGTTTGTAGAGTTGGATAATACAA
Source organism: Tepidibacillus decaturensis (assembly GCA_016841555.1). Classification (GTDB taxonomy): domain Bacteria; phylum Bacillota; class Bacilli; order Tepidibacillales; family Tepidibacillaceae; genus JAENYW01. The sequence goes on along the minus strand of JAENYW010000075.1, from coordinate 5,424 downwards.
TAGAGGGTATGGTACATGTTAGTTACATGACAGATGATTACTATTATTTTCACGATAAGCAGTATGCATTAATTGGAGAGCGTACAAGCAAAATATATCGTATTGGTGACCCTGTAAAAGTAAAGGTAATTAACGTTAATATGGATGAACATACAGTAGATTTTGAAGTAGTCTCTTCGGAATCTACAACATCTAACAAATCAAGAAGAGCAAAGGTTATTGAAACGTCTACGCAAAAAAAGAGGAAAAAGAAAAAGGAATCAGTAGCAGATAAAGGATCAAACGTAATCGTTGCACGTAAGGAAGGAAAACGAAAGAAAAGAAAGAAAGTCAATTAAACGTATAAAATTCTATATTGGTACGTCATAGAGAAAGATTATGAAAATGGAGTGGAGAGATAACATGGGAAAATGGAAAGCGAATTTTCGGATGTATAAAGATTTTTTTGCAGGATATATAAAATATCGAGAAAAAATTAAAGACGCAGATAAGTGGATAACGAAATATACGAAGGCAAAAGGACTAGTCGTTAACCCAGATAAAATGTATCTAACCAATTTAAAAATCTGGCTTGCAGAAAATGAAGACATGTATGGTCAAAGAATCTGTCCCTGCTTTGAAAAAACAGATGATAAACAGACAGATCGCCAGCTGGTATGTCCCTGTACCTACGCAGCTCATGATATAGAGCAGCATGGAACCTGTCATTGCAACCTATTCGGTAAAGCCGAATTAACGCAAGAGGATTGGAAAAAACAAAGCCAAAGGATTATGAAGGAATACCGAATTCCGTTAAATATTCAAGGGAATACAATTGACACAAGAAATGTACCGATTGATGAATACAGACAAATGGATGTACCTGATCCAGTCCATCAATTTAAACAAGCCTTAAATCAAATGGATGGGACCTTTGATATGATTGTAGAAAGAGAACAATCTGCAAAAAACATTATGGCATATTGTACCTTAAAAAAGCTTAATGCTTCTTATGAACAGCAAGAGGATGTATACCGAGTAACAATAAAACAATCGTAAAACAACAAAAACAACAGGGTCGGTTCTTCTTGTTTTTTTTCTAAAAATCCACGGATAAGTGGATTTTTTCCATGTTTTCATGCTATAATTTATTTTCAAGAAAGAGGTGAGCACAAATGGGAAAAAAAGATATGAAGGTAATAGCACAGAATAAAAAAGCGACACATGATTATCATATAGAAGAGAAATATGAAGCAGGAATTGTGCTTACAGGTACAGAAATTAAATCAGTTCGAGCTGGAAAGGTGAATTTAAAGGATAGCTTTGCCCGTATTTCTAAGGGAGAGGTTCATGTTCATAACATGCACATTAGTCCATTTGAACAGGGAAACCGCTTTAACCATGAACCAACCAGAGCTAGAAAACTACTTCTTCATAATAAAGAAATAGCAAAACTAATCGGACTGACGAAAGAAAAAGGGTTTTCATTAGTTCCGTTAAGAATATATTTACGTAATGGATTTGCGAAAATAGAGATAGCCTTAGCTAAAGGGAAAAAATTGTATGATAAACGTCATGCAATAGCTCAAAAGGATGCGAATAGGCAGATTGCACGAGCATTACGAGAAAAGCAGAAGGTTTAATGAAGTGCTGGTAGAAAATACAGCTTTTATAGGATATCTTTTTATGGTATACTATTTGATGCATCATTTTATAGCTAATCATATGAATACATTGATAAGTATAATATGATGTGGATGTAGAGAATTAGAATAGAAATTAGCAAATCGCTAATTTCGTCCATTCTCACATCTTACCTCTCATTTCTAACACGGGGGCGTTTAGGATTCGACGGGGGTAGTTCGAGCTTCAGTAGCGAGTCAAGGGGCTGCGTCCTTGTTAAAACGCGAAAGCCAATAATAACTGGCAAAACTAACACTAACTACGCATTAGCTGCTTAATAACCAGCTAGCGTGCTCTACCACTCCATCGCCCATGTGGCGTGACTAGGGCTCAACTTTAGTGGGATACGCAGTTCACCTTCCGTCTGTAGGTGACTGAAGAGATCAATCAGACTTATTCTTTAGATAGCGGGTTACTTGGCAGTCTAAAGGAGACATTCCCTCAAGTAACTGCACTCGGAGAAGCTGTTGTGGCGATACTTTCGGACAGGGGTTCGATTAGTAAAATAGTCGCCTTGTGTGGTGACACACAAGTGAAAACTTGGCTTTATCGGTGAAGCCTACATCATAAATCATGATAGGGTAATACCGAGCGGTATGTGGAGTAATCCAACAGCCGTGTATCGACTTATAGGCTGCCTTTGTAAGGTAGTACTAGGATATGGAATGATTGAAACAAAGAAATTCGAAAAACTAGATTCCATATAAGACGCCAAGGGACTTAAGTCCAGCTTAAGTTCAAGATATAGTCAGTGCCATTGCGAAAGCATGGAAGACCATGTCCCCTCGCCTCCACCAAATATTATGAAAAAAGACACCGCATGAGGTGTCTTTTTAGTATTTTCCCACTTGTTTCATGGCAGAATCATATTTCAACATAGGTCTTAGAACCTGTTTTTCTCATTAAAATCCTTCTTTCAGTATTTTTTTTGTTAATAGATGTCCTTATTTATCAACCAATTTATAGTGTTATTGGCAGTGGGTGATTGAATATGATGTCAATTAGGCATATTTTCCTGTTTTTTCTGTAGTATATTGTAATTATTTTTACAATATACTACAATTTTTTTAACTAAAAATTGGGGAAAATAGCTCCATTTTGATGAAAATATGTTTATTGGTTTAGGACAAAAGACTTTAAAAAACTATTTTTCACGATTAAAGAGGGAGGCATAAAAAGTGATTTATTTTAAAAGAAAAACTTTAATTTTGCTTATAGCACTTTTATCTTTATCTACCTTTTCACCGATAGTTAATGCGGAAAATGGTGTATTTCCTTCAGGAGCTTCAGCAAAAGATATTTCAGAGGAAAAAATGGTTTATATGAAGTATGACGGAGATTGGGACATTTATTATTACAATGTAAAAACTGGGGAAGAGAAAAAAATAACAGATGCTATTGGATCACAAGGTTTTCCTGCTATATATGGCGATTATATTGTTTGGCAGGATAACAGAAACTACCTAGATGAAGGACTTCCCTTCTTCGACATCTATCTATATCATTTAGATACCGAAAAAGAAGTAAAAATAAGTAATCATAAAGGGTATAACCAAGATGTTAAGATTTACGAAGATAAAGTAGTCTGGATAGATAATCATGGTGGTAGCTCTAATATTTATCTCTATGATATCAGTACTGATACAGAAACAAAAATAACTGACAGCAGTGCTAATGCCTTTGGAGTGAAAATATACAAAAGCACATTGGTATGGATGGATGTTAGAAGTGGCTCATTTGATATTTATTCTTACGATTTAGCTACTAATCAGGAAAAGCAAATCACATCATCACCGGATAAGCAAGCGGATCCTCGGATTGTCGATAATAAAATAGTCTATCATGATTATCAAGAGGGGAATAGACAAGTATATCTTTATGATATGAATACAAGCCAAGCGGAAAAAATAAGTCAAGGAAATGTTGATTCGACAATTTTCACAGTAATAGATGGGAATATTGTCTATTATCAAGAAAATTCTCCCTTAATTATGTACGATGTAGACAAGAAAGAAAGCTTGCTGCTGAATGAGATTGAACCTAGTAGCAGTATCTTTTTTATAGATAACGAAATCTATTGGTCCAACGGAACGACTATCAAAAAAGACAAATTAGAAAATATCACTGTTTCCTTTGATGAGAATAACAATAAAACTACTAGCGGTAATGAATATAAAACAGAGAATGATTGGACAGTAATAAATAGTCTAGGAGGTACGGTTAAAAGCGAAGATAATCAACTAGTTATAAAAATACCGACAAACCTTATCTCCCAAGAAGTTCAAATAAAAATTACAGATTTAGCTGTTGATGATAAGTTTCCAATAACCCCAATATCTAAAATCTATCAAATTGATAAAAAAGGAACGATTAATGGAGATATCGAGCTTCAATTTAATAACGTATTAGATAACGATAACGAACTTGATTTACGAAAAGTATTACTTTACTACTATGATTTAGACATAAATGAATGGAAGCTTTTAAATAAAGAGATAAAAGCAGTAGATGCTACGTTCACGATTAATAGTAAGTACCTCACAAAGGTAGCCCTTGGATACTATAATCATTCTTCATTTAATGATATTCAGGCCCATTGGGCAAAGGAAAACCTAGAAGTATTAGCTGCACACGAAATGATTAATGGATACGAAGATCAGTCCTTTCAACCAGATAAAAAAATAACGAGAGCTGAAGTTATTAAATTAATAGTTAGTGCGCTAAATCTTACAGATACATCGAATGACCCATCTAACTTTTCAGATATTCATAACCATTGGGCAGCATCCTATATAGAAACCGCCTTTCAAAACAATTTGGTAAAGGGTAATGATAGTAAGTTTCAGCCGAACGATAATATTAATCGCCAAGAGCTTATTGCCATAATGGTAAGAGCTTTGCAATGGAAGCAAAATGAAAATATGAATGTAGACTTTGATTTAAGTGAATTCTCTGATGAAGAACAGATTAGTGCTTGGGCGACACCATATATCCAATATGCAGTCGAGACAGGATTAGTAAAAGGTAAATCTGATAAAATCGCACCTTTAGAACATGCCACACGAGCTGAAGCTGCAACAGTAATTCTTCGTTTGTTGGAACAAATAGAATAGGTGAAGGTGAGAGGAGAATGTAAATGATGAAGAAATATTTATTGATACTATTAACGATCTTTTTACTAGCTATAATAAATACTACTATTGCTATTGCCGAAAATACTTCAATATCTGTACAAACGCTAGCTTATGATAGTCAATCTAGCGAATCAGATGGTAGCACTGAAGAGGAGGAAGAGGAAAGAGACTGCTTTCCTTATGAGGGCTTCAATAAATACAGCTACGCTGAACCAAAAGTATTTATGCCTAACTTAGGGGAAAGTACTACTTTATATTGGAATTTCCAGTGTACTCATGAATCTGTCAAGATCGATTTAAAGCAAGATGACTCTATCATTGATGTAATAAACAGTAGCAAAGCATTCACAAAAGGCGGTCATCAATATACTTGGAATGGAATGATAGACGGAAGCTTTGCTCCAAATGGTAGCTATGAGATCGTCTTAACTCCGCAGGATGAGTATAGTAATTATCCAACAGCGATTGACTTAGAGGTTTATAACTTTAAATATAAATCCTTCATTGATATATATGGACAAGAAATAGTAGAAAATATTCGCGGTGAAATAGGAGGGGAGTAACAGATGATGAAAATGAAGAATTCAATTTTCTTAGTGTTTTTAAGTTTTATTCTCCTTTTACAAAC
>JAENYW010000074.1 GCA_016841555.1 Tepidibacillus decaturensis | reverse complement strand
CCTAAATAAGTATAGGATAATGCTGGTACAGAACTGATTTTAATTGTTCCATCACTTACCCATTTTTCTACCGTTGGATAATCTGTAGCTGGCACGTTTGCCATATTTATTTCTCCTGTTTGAAGCTGTGCCAAAATAGAGTTCTGATCAGGGACAATCTTATAAATAATACTGTCTAAATAGACAGGACCATTATGATAATCAGGATTTCTTTCCAATTTAACATACTGCCCATCCTTCCATTCAACAAACTTAAATGGACCTGTTCCTACCATTCCAGTTCTATTGAACTCATGGTCTTTAAGCTCTATCACAGATACATCCTTTAATAGATGCTCTGGAAGAATTCCATAGCTAGCTGTCCAAATAAAGTCAGCTGCTTTTTCTGAAAGGAAAAATTTAATGGTATAATCATCAATCACTTTCATCTCTTGAATTTTTTCAAAGCTGGAAGCACGAGTTCCATCATAGTCAGGATCTAAAGGAATGCTGTAGGTAAATTTAACGTCATTAGCAGTTAATTCTTCTCCGTCTGTAAATTTAACACCCTTTTTCAAATAGAAGGTATACTCTAAGCCATCCTCAGAAATATCCCATTTTGTAGCTAATGCAGGCTCTGGTGCAAGGTTAGGATCAGAGGATACCAACCCTTCAAAAATCATACCTTCAATTTCTCCAGAAGCATTATCATTAGAATACAACGGATTAAAATTAGTCGGTTCACCGATGGATGCAAAGATTAAATCGCCACCTTGAACTGGTCCTTTTTTCTCCTCTTCTTTCTTTTCAGTGGTGGTTTCTTCTTGCTTTGTTTCACCTGTATTTGTCTGTTCATCTTGTGTTGGTGCAGTTGTTTCTTGTCCTCCACACGCTGTTAATGTCAAACTCAAAACAAAAACAATACTTAAAAGAATTAACAAATACTTTTTCATTAATTTTTAGCCCCCTCATATTTAATAAATTGATGTAAAACATTTCTATGGATTTAACATCTGTCCATAGACATCCCCCCTTTTAAAACCTTTTATATTAAGAGTAGAGATGACACGCAACGTAATGCTTAGGTTTATATTCTTGAAGAGTAGGAACTTCTTGCTTACACTGAGCCATCACTTTAGGACATCGTGTATGGAACACACATCCTTTCGGAGGATTTACTGCACTTGGTACATCCCCCTGTAAAATAATTCTTTCTTTCTTAACCTTCGGGTTCGGAACAGGTACTGCAGAAAGCAGTGATTGTGTATATGGATGTAAAGGATCTTGATAGAGGTCTTTTTTCTCAGCAATTTCAACCATTTTTCCTAAATACATAACCCCTATCCGATCACTAATATGCTTGACAACACTTAAATCATGAGAAATAAAGATATATGTTAAGTGAAAATCCTTCTGTAGCTTCTTCATCAAATTTAATATCTGTGATTGAATAGATACATCTAAAGCAGACACCGGTTCATCAGCCACAATCAATTTTGGTCGTAATGTTAAGGCTCTAGCAATACCAATCCGCTGTCTCTGTCCGCCAGAAAATTCATGAGGATAACGATCATAATGGTCTGCGTTTAGACCTACTATTTCCAATAATTCCTCTACCTTTCCTCTACGTTCTTTTTCACTATATATGTTATGTATTTTATAAGGCTCTTCTAGTAAGATACCAATCCGTTTTCTAGGGTTTAATGATGCATAAGGGTCTTGAAAGACCATTTGAATTTCCCTTCTAAACTTTCTCAACTCTTTTTGCGACAAATGGGATATATCGTTTCCTTCAAATAAAATCTGTCCTTCCGTTGGCTCATAAAGTCGAGTGATCATTTTTCCTGTCGTTGATTTTCCGCATCCAGATTCCCCAACAATTCCAAATGTTTCTCCTCGATTGATATAAAAGCTCACATTATCAACCGCTTTGTTAAAGCCTATCGTACGTTGTAAAAAACCAGATTGAATGGTAAAATATTTTTTTACCTGATTGACTTCTAATAATTTTTCTGCCATATATTTACACCTTCCTCTTTATGTAAAAAGCATCGAGAATAATGTCCAATTGTCTCTTCCCTCATTTTAGGCTCCTCATGTAAACAGCGTTCCATTACATATTCACAACGGGGTGCAAAACGACAGCCTTTCGGTAAATCAGCGGCATTAGGAATAGTACCCTTAATCGAATACAGGATATCCGTCTCAGCTTCTAAGCTTGGTATCGAAGCTAATAGTCCTTTTGTATAAGGATGAAGGGGATTTTCAAAAATATCTTCTACAATCCCTTCTTCAACAATCTTTCCAGCATACATAACAATGACTCGATCTGCCATTTCTGCCACAACGCCTAAATCATGTGTAATTAAAAGAATCGAGGTGTTAAATTTATCTCTAATATCACGCATTAATTCAAGAATTTGGGCTTGAATGGTTACATCCAAAGCAGTAGACGGTTCATCTGCTATCAATAAATTCGGATTACAAGCCATTGCCATTGCAATCATAACCCGTTGCCTCATCCCTCCTGATAATCGATGAGGATATTCATTCAGCATACTTTCCGCTCTAGCAAATCCCACCATTTGCAATAGCTCTACTGTTCTTTTTCTTGCGCTACCTTTGTCCAATTTCCAATGGTAGCGAAGAGGCTCCATAATTTGATCACCTATCGTATAAACAGGGTTTAGCGAAGTCATCGGCTCTTGAAAAATCATAGAAATCTTATTACCCCTGATTTCATTCATTTCATCTTCCTTTAATTTGAGAATGTCTTCCCCATCAAAATTTATTTCACCACTTATGATTTCTCCAGGAGGTTTTGGTATTAACCGAAGAATAGACATAGCAGTAACACTTTTTCCACTGCCTGATTCACCAACTAAAGCAACTGTTTCTCCTCTCTTAATTTGGAAATCCACTCCATCTACTGCTTTAACCTCTTTTTTATCCGTATAAAAATAAGTACGTAAATCACGGATGGTTAATAAAGATTTTGTTTGCATGCTTCGTTTCACCTCTTGTTATAATCATTAGAATATTCTCAAAATATAATCTTTTAGTTATATATTTTACATTATTTCGTTAATTCCTTTTTTTTCTTAATTATTTATTTAATTCTTTAAATGAATAAGCTTTTTTAATATATATGCTAATATATAAAAAAATAAACTATCCAACTTATATTTGGATAGCTTCAGATATTACCAAGATATTAGGGAAAGCTAATACTAGAAAGGAGTGAATTATAGTGAATCTTTCTGAACAAGAACAGGAGTCATTAAAAAACAAAAAGCAAAATAAGTCAGAGAAAAACAAAGAAAAAGAGACGCTAACAAAATCAGATGATCTACGTTACCCTAATGCAGATAAGATTTATGAATAGAAAAACAATCCCCAAGAGTCTACAATTTAGTGATAATTCTTGGGGTTATATATTCTGCTTATTCGAATCTTAAGGCTTCGATTGGTTTTAAGCTAGCTGCTTTATTGGCAGGGAAGATACCAAAAAATACCCCAACGATTACAGAGAAGCCAAATGCTAACCAAATGACATTTAATGAAAATGCTACGTCAATATTAGTAATACTTCCAACGAGCAACGCTCCACCAATTCCAACAATAATTCCAAATATCCCACCAATTCCACTTAAAACAATCGATTCTATTAGAAATTGAATAAGAATATCTCTTTTTTTAGCACCAATTGCTTTCCTTATCCCGATTTCCCGTGTTCGTTCCGTAACAGAGACAAGCATAATATTCATTATTCCAATTCCACCAACAAGAAGAGAAATACTCGCAATCCCAGATAGCATTAAGGTCATGATACCAGTAACAGATTCTACAGATTCTAAAATATCCTGTTGATTAAAGACTCGATAGCTATCTTCATCTCCCCTAAATTTTTTCGCTAGTTCTGTTTCAAGTTGACTTACCGCCAAATCTACCTCTTCTGGTGTTTTTGCTTGAATATAGACGTTTCTTACACCCTTTGTTGCAAAAACTCGCTCTGCTGTACTAATGGGAATTAACAGCTTTTCATCATTAGAACCTCCCATGGAGCTTCCTTTTTCCTCTAGCAAACCTACAATTTTAAAAGGATTTCCGTTGATAAGAACCGTCTGCCCTACAGGGTCAGTCAACCCAAATAGATCCGTTGCTGTACTCGTTCCAATTAGAGCTACCTTTTGTCTGTATTCTACATCAATAGGTAATAAAAAGCGCCCAGTTTGAACATGAAAATCACGAACTGACTCATATTCCGCATTCGTTCCTTCAACAGAGACATCTTCATTTTTATTTCCGTGTTTTACTGTTACATTTTGGCTGATAACGGGGGCTACGGCTTCTATTGCCGATTTTTCATTTAACTTCATCACATCTTCATAATCCAATGAAGTTTGTGAACCTCTCCCTGTAATCGTCACTGTAATTAGGTTAGAACCCAAGCCCTGAACCTGCTCTGTAACTTGCTTTGTCGACCCTTGCCCTAATGATACCAAGGTAATCACAGCGGAAACCCCGATAATAATACCAAGCATGGTTAGAAAAGCCCTTAATTTGTTTGTTAATATACTACTCATTGCCATTTTAATACCTTGGGTGATATTCATAGAAAATCACCCCCATCTTCAAACAGTTTTCCATCTTGAATACGAATAATTCGTTTTGCTCTTTTTGCAATATCCAAATCATGAGTAATTAAGACAATGGTATGCCCCTGTTCATTTAGATGATGCATTAATTCCAGCACTTCATTACCAGTCTTCGTATCAAGCGCCCCAGTAGGTTCATCTGCTAATAATATGGGAGGGTTCCCTACCAATGCCCTTGCAACTGCAACACGCTGCTGTTGTCCACCAGATAATTCTATAGGTCGATGATGAACCCGATCTGCTAATCCAACTTTTTCTAAAGATGCTAATGCCAATTCTTTTCGTTCTTTCCCAGGTACTTTTCGATAAATTAAAGGTAGTTCAACATTCTCAAAGGCTGTCAATTTAGGAAGCAGATTAAAGCCTTGAAAGATAAAACCGATTTTCTGGTTACGAATTTCAGCTAATTGATTATCACTCATCTTATTGACCTTTTGTCCGTCTAACCAATAATTACCTTTAGATGGAACATCTAAACAGCCCAACATATTCATTAAAGTAGATTTACCAGACCCAGATGGACCTATAATAGCAACAAAGTCTCCTTTATTTACTGATAGGGATACATCATCCAAAGCCTTTAGGGTCTCATCTCCCATTTGGTATAATTTACTAAGATCTTCAATTTCTATTAGAGGATTCATGATAGCCACGTTTATCTTCTCCCTCCTCCACCACTGCCATCTGAAATTGGAGCTCTGGTACCTCCACCGAAGCCACCTCCTATTCCTGGAAATCCTTCTCTTGAACTTTGTGTACTAGTCGATGTTATCGGAATGATAACTTTTTCTCCTTCTTCAAGACCACTAATGATTTCAATCGTACTCTCATCATGAATGCCTACTTCAACCTCTTTCATATTTCTGCTTCTCTGATTATTAGAAGAAGATGGTTTCATTCCTGATTCTGATTGTCCTTCTGATTGTTCGTCTGTTGCGATAATTACAAATTTCTTTCCATTCATTTCTTGAATTGCTTCAATCGGAAGCGTTAATATATTTTGTTTTTGTTCTATTAATATATTTGCTTGGGCTGACATTCCAGCCATTATACCATCTATTCGTGTCAATCGTATCGTTACATCAAAGGTAGAGACTCCATTTTTAGCTACTCCTTCTTTAGCTATTTCAATAACTTCTCCAGAAAACTCTTGTTCAGGTAAAGCATCTATAGTTATCGTTGCTTTTTGCCCAATTTTTACCTTCGGTATATCTAATTCGTCTACAGGAATAATTAAGGTTAATTCATTATAATTAACGATGTCAGCAATTTCTTGACCGCTATTTACTTTGCTTCCTGTTTCGATATTGCTCGTCACAACTTCACCGTCGACTGGAGAAAGAATAGGTTCGTAAGCTGACTGGTTATCTAAATAGGATTGTATCTTTTCTTTGATTTGCTCAATCTCTAACTCAAGTTTTTTCCTTTTTATCTCAAAGGAGGTGGTATCGTTTTCTAATTGGATGATTAATTGCCCCTCTTGAACCTTATCCTGCTCCTTCACTTGAATTTTGCTAATAGTCCCTGATGTTTTAGCTATGATGTTAATTGGTGAAGAAGAAATCATCTCTCCAGTTTCTATTGCATTTATCGTACCATCTGCTGTATAGACAGAGATTTGTGCTTTCGCTCCTGATTCTACCGCTTTATACCCTTCAATAGTAATTGTTACATCATATAGCACAATATTACCTGCTGCAGCCCTTCCGATAGTATCTACTTTTTCTACTGTTCCCTTTACTTCAGCCATACTGTCTAAAAAAAACACTTTTGCTTTTTGACCTGGATTAATACTTTTAATGCTTGCTCCATTAAAGGGCACGGTTACTGTTTTTTTACTCACGTCTTGAATCGTGCCAATTACTGTATTAGTTTGAATCTCATCTCCTAACTCCACATTTAACGAAGTCAAATATCCACTATCATCAGCATAAATATTTTGATTCTTGATTTGGTCTTTTTCTTGCTTCTTCGCCTCTTTTAGGTCCAGCTTTTTTTGTTCTAGATTTAATTGCTCCTGCTTAACTTCATCACTTGTATCATCTTCTTCAAAGGTAACTAGTAATTGGTCTTTCTTTACTTGATCTCCTTTTGAAAAGGTGATTGTCTTTATAGTACCTCCTTTTGTTGCTTTAACGATTTCATGTTCAGCGGATATGGTTCCTGACCCGCTAACTTCTACCTCAATATCTCCCTGTTTCACGGATGTTGTTGCAATTTGAGCTATTGCTGGTGTAGCATCCTTTTTAATAAAACCATATCCAAACCATGCCCCAGCAATTATTACAATAATAACCACGAAACTGATTATCCATTTTTTCACTATTCATTTCACCTCTACCATTTATTTATAAATAGTCATTCAACGTCTATCCAATAGAAGTTTATCAATAAAAGATGTCCAATACATGTCAAAATGCAACTTTTATTCAGTAGCAAAAAAAAAGCATTGCCAACAGCAATGCTGAAAAAATTCTAATTTTTTATCTGATTAATGAGGTAGAATAAGAGTAAAGGTTGATCCCTTTTCTGAGCTTTCTTGAAGTACAAGATCTCCATCAAGGGCTTTTGCTATCATTTTACTAAATGTCAAACCTAAGCCTAATCCTCTTACTTTATGCATTTTACCTTTCCCTCTGAAAAATCTTTCAAAAATTAAGTCTTGCTCTTCTTCTGGAATCCCTGTTCCATTATCCTTCACATCAACCCTAATACTTCCTTCTTCTTCATAGAGAGTTACATTGATTTTCCCCTGTTCATCGATAACCTGTTTAGCATTATTTAATAGATTTATCATGATCTGTTGAATCCGGGAAGCATCTGTAACGGTATATATCCAAGCATCTGGTAGCTTTACGTGAACCTCCACCGCATTTTCTTGAACTAGAAGCCATTGATCGACAATCTCTTGAATCAGTTGATTTATATTTTGTTTTTCTTTATGGACGGTAATCGCCCCTACGGCAAAGGAATTAAAATCCAGTAAATCCTCCACCATTGTCTGTAGCCGCCCTGTTTCTTTTAATGATATTTTTAAAAAATCCTTTGCCTCCTCCACAGAAACCACATCATCATGTACCGCTTGTATCAAAGCACTGATTGAAGTTACAGGTGTTTTTAGCTCATGTGTAACCCCAGCCAACAGCTCAGTACGCATCATTTCTAATTGCTTTAAACGATCCGCCATTTCTTTAAAGGAATGAACCAATTCATACATTACTTTTTCTTTTATATTTTTCCCTGATTTGATATCATAATTTCCTTCTACAATCTGCTTAGCTGCATCTGCCACCTCCCTAATAGGATTGGACATTTTCTTAGTCAGCAAATATACTACTACCCATCCGAGTAAAGCTAAGCTTAACAGCATAGTGCTAAGCATTTGAATTTCTTCCGTACTTCTCGCTATTTCTTCTTCAGGGTGTAAAAGAATCACCCAGCCTGTTGAATCCTTACTGTAATCAAATTTTTGTTTTACAAGATATAGTTTATTTCCGTCATCAAACGTTAATTTATTTACATCCTTTTCATCTTTGAGCGAATCAATAACGGATTCCAGTAGAGTAAGGTGAACGTGACTTGGTGCACTATAAATGATTTTTTTGTCGGAATCAATGATAAAAAATTGAGGATTTCCAATGAACTCCATAAACCTATCTCTCCTATCAATAACCCTAGGAAGAAAAGGAGAAATACGCAAATTCCCTTCTGTATCGACAACACGATCCGCTATTTCTTCAGCAAGTATTTTCATCATTTCCAGTCGCTTTTCAGTTACATTATGTCTTAACCACAATGTTGAAATAATTCCAATAACAAGTAGACCGATAAATAAGGTTAACAAATACCGGGTTGTCCAATATTTTAACATTGGTGCTCGTTGAATATTATTCGTAGACACTTAATTGATACCCCAATCCTCTTAACGTTTTAATTTCTCCTTCTGATGAAGGCCAGTTCTTTAACGTCTTCCTAATTCGTTTCACAGCCAAATCGACGGCTCGATCACTTCCATCGTAATCCATTCCCCATACCTGATCAATTAGTTGATCTCTAGTAAATGTTTGATTTGGATGTTGGGCTAGAAATAACAATAGAGAGAGATCTCTAGGTGAATATTTTAACTCGATTCCATGTAATGTGATAGAATGTGCCTTAAAATCTATCTTTAAACCGCCAAAAGTTTCCAACGAATGTTCTCTTATAATTTCTGGCGAACGGCGTAAAACCGCTTTTATTCTTGCTACAACTTCTTCAGCAATGAATGGCTTTGTAATGTAATCATCTGCACCTTGGTGAAATCCAATTAATTTTTTGTTAATTTGTCCTAGCGCAGTAAGCATAATAACTGGACAAGCACTTTTTTGGCGAATATATTTTAAGATTTCCCAGCCATCGTAACCAGGAAGCATGACATCCAGTAAAACCAAGGAGGGAGTTAATTCATCAAATTTTTGAAGTGCCTCTTCACCGTTAAATGCCTGGTATACCAAAAAATCGACCTTTTCTAAATAAGCTTTTAACACGCGTGAAATCACCAATTCATCTTCTACAATCAAAATGCTTTGCAAATCACTCTCTCCTTTCTCTATAAGTAAATCCCGAAATAAGTCTCGCTTTATTATACACGAAAAACCTCGACATCAATCGAGGATTTCGTAATGTATTTCTATCATAATATTGATCTGTGCTACTTTACTTGTAATTCTACTTTATTTTTTAGGTTTTTAAGTATTTCCATTAGCTGTTCTTCTATTTTAGCTTTATCTCCTGTATCGATTGCTTCCTTTAGCTGTTGATAAATTTGGCGGTTTGCCTCTACTTTTTGTTTTGCTCCCTTACCAAACGAAGGACGTTCTAGATCTCCTTTTCCTTTGAATGGAAGATTAATACCAAGCTCTTTCATTTTTTCGTTTGCTTCTTCATTTGTTAAGGTGCCTTCCTCTACCTGTTTGCGAATCTCATCTAATTTTTGTTTTGTTTCGTCATCAATTTGTGGTGGAATACGATTTCCTCTTTCCTTGAATGGTATTCCTATTCTCAATTCCTTCATTTTAGTTTTTGCTTCTTCTTTCGTTAGGGTGCCTCCCTCTACCTGCTTACGAATCTCATCCAATTTATGCTTTGTCTCGTCATTGATTTGTGGAAGCTTTGACTCTTTTCCTTCTTGAAGTAAAGAAAAAACACTTTCAAATTCATCCGTCAGTTCGGGAGCATATTGATTAACAATCTCCATTAATTGCTCTTTGTTTCCCCAATCCCTTTCGTGAAATCCTCGATTAAACGCTTGATGCATTCCTCTGTTTGGAAAATTCGGTTTCATTTCAGCACTTTTATTAACCGCTGCATAGGATACGGATGGTACAATAACAGCTAAAGCTAATGCACCTGCCAAAATACTTGATGTTATTTTCCTCATATCTTACCACTCCCTTTTAACCGTTAATTTTTTCTTATCGCCTAAAGATTAACCTATAAATATGTCAAAGGAATGTCGAATGCTTATTTTGTTTCTATTCCTCCTACAAATCATACTTAATCCCATTATTCCTAAGCCATTCTTTCCTACCCTCATAATCAGGTAAGATTCTCTTTACCAATTGCCAGAACTCATCAGAATGGTTCATATAAATCATATGGCACATCTCATGAACTACAATATAATACAATTCGGGTGAAGGAGCCATTATACACTTCCAGTTAAAGAGTATTAAATATTATCAACAAACTCGATAAACTCTCATACGTCTTCAAAGCGATTGGCGGAGGCTTCAAGGTTCCTATGATCAAGAGAAAGACGATGTGAAATGGCAAAATCACTATATTTTCTTTTATCAGAATGTACGTTCACCTATTTATATCATTTCAAGTTCGGCATATTCTTTTGATATCCAATAAAAATTCCATTATAATCGAAAAACCCCTTTTTATGTTGCCATATTTGCTAAAGAGAAAAAAGATATTAACCTCACATGATTGCTTATTGCAGCAACATGCCTCGCAAACAAAAAAACACCCTTTCGGGTGATTGAATTATCTACAATATGTTTCTATCAATTTTTTAATTTCTTCATCTGATATATTTTCTTTATCTCTTTTCGAATATATAGTTAATAAATAAATTTCTCTATCATTCTTAATAACATAATAAATCATCCAAAACCTTTTGATTTCCCTACATTAGAACTTGAATTTGCTATTCTAACTTTATAAGAGCTATCATCATCATGTAATTTTAAATCTGCTATCTCATTACCAATGAAATTCCCTTTTTCTAATTCTGAAATTACTGAATCTATATCATCATCAATTTTAGTATATTTCTTTTTGTTTTTATAAAATTTTATATCTTTTCAAATTGAGATAAATAGATACTACTTATAACAGCAATAACTAACCTAGCAATCTCAATACTTAACCTCATGACTAACATCAAGAAAAAGAAAAATGCCAACCGTAGCCGCGGTCAGCATCGAAAAAAGAAGTAAATTGTAAGTAGCAGGGGTGAAAAGAAAGTGGTCTAATTTTCAGTAGTCGTTTCAACAAAGACCACTATATTTCTTATTGTATTAAATATGGCGTAAACCCTTGATATATATGATATGGTGACCCCGACTGGGTTCGAACCAGCGACCCCTACCCTGTCAAGATAGTGCTCTCCCAGCTGAGCTACGGAGTCACATTTTTCAATCTTATAAAAATAATAGTAGAAACCTACTATTATGCTAGAATGCTTATGATGTTAGTTAATGGTGCCGAGGACCGGAGTCGAACCGGTACGGTAGTCACCTACCGCAGGATTTTA
>JAENYW010000073.1 GCA_016841555.1 Tepidibacillus decaturensis | reverse complement strand
CTTCATTTCACATTAGTAACTCAAAGGTGAGTTCATGAACAAACATCCATTGACTTGCACCACCCGTCAATTCTCTGCATATCTGTTGATTCATTACTACTCCTTTTCATAGCCCTTACCATATTTCGTTATATTGTGTATTTTAATGAATTTAAGAAGATTCTGCAAGTACTATCAAGAATTTTATCGTATATTTTTTCGCCTATTCATCAAAAGTTATACATCCTTGTTCATTTGGAGTAGCGCTATTTCTCCAACTTATGGAGTGTGGAGAATTCATTCTATTTATACTTTAAATCTTTTTACTAATTCCTGTAATTCTAATGCCATTTTACTTAGGGATTCTGTCGATGCTGTTATCTCTTCCATCGATGCTAGCTGTTCTTCGGAAGCAGATGCAACATTTTGTGCGTTAGCTGATGATGTTTGCGCAATACGAGTCATTTCTTCAATAGAAGCACCAACCTCTTCAGAGCTTGCTGACATCTGTTCAAATATAGCAGATACTTCTTGAACTTGATCATCTACCCGTTTTGATGCATGATATATTCTTTTGAAGGTTTCACCCGTTTCGTTTACTACTTTTGCTCCTAAATCTACTTCATTTGTAACACCATCCATTGCTTCTGTAGCACGGTGGGTATCACTTTGAATTTCTCGAATTAAATGGATGATTTGCTCAGAAGAATTTTTTGATTGTTCAGCTAGCTTTCTTACTTCATCAGCTACAACTGCAAAGCCCTTTCCATGTTCTCCTGCTCTTGCAGCTTCAATCGCCGCATTAAGCGCTAATAGATTTGTTTGTTCAGCAATATCCGTTATAACTTCAATGATTTGTCCAATTTCCTGTGAACGATCTCCTAATAGTTCCACAATAGCTGCAGTATCGCGAACCGATTCACTGATTAATTCCATTTGAGTAACGGCTTTGCCAACTGTTTCATTTCCATTTTCCGCTTCTTTTGCTGTTTTATTTGATTCCTCAGCAACAATACCTGTTGTTTCTGCAATATGCTGAAGTCCCTTTGACATTTCTTCCATTGCTTTAGCAGTTTCTTCTGTGCTATGCAGCTGTGACTCCGTTCCACTTGCTACCTCTTCAATTGCAGAAGCAATTTGATTCGTTGCTTTTGTCGTTTCTTCACTTACTTTAGATAATTCTTGAGAGGTAGATGCTACTGTACTGGCACTATTTGATACCCTCCCAACAATATCCTGCACTTTTTCTATAAATAAATTAAACCAATTTGCAAGTTCTCCAATTTCATCCTTTGTTGTAGCTTGAAGACGTTTTGTTAAATCGCCTTCTCCCTCTGCAATGTTCTTTAGCATATCTACCGTTTTTCTAACTGGATTCACAATTCCTTTAATGAAAATATAAGCAATAAAAACAACCATTACTATTATAAGAATAATAACACCTATCATGACATTTTTCATCATATCTGCTGCTTGTGCTGCTTGTTCTTCTAATTCAATCTGTTCTTTTTCCACTTCTTGAATAAATTGATTAATAATAGAACTAACTTGACCTAAATAAATAAGTGTTTCATTTTGATAAAATGCTTTAATCTCTTCTGTAGTCGATGTTTCTTTCATTTCATTAATTAAGTGTGCTGAATGATGCATATTTTCATGAGGCTTTTCCAAATCTAATAGATATTGCTGGGCTTTGTCAGGCAGTCCCTTGAAGGCATCTGTATTTATATAATCATAGTACCATGTACCAAGCTTACAGGCATGATGATCAACTGATCCTTCAAATGGTTTTCCCGTTAATATAGATTCATTCAATTTATTATTCCAAACAAGATGGTCATTTTCCTTTTCTTTTAATAGCTTGGCTAAACTAGCATGTTCAAGTTCTGTTTGATTAAATTCCAGCACTTGAGAAATTTGATAAAAAACTATTCCTCCGCCAACCATTAACAACAATACTAAAACCATAAATAGAGCGATAATTTTTTTCTTAAGTGAAATATTATTCATAGACCTCTCTCCTAATTTTTTATAATGTTCGAATACATGGTATTAAAAAAATTTGAGAAACATTTCACATATCAGTAAATAAGCGCTTTATATAAAGCATAAAATATAATTAATTACAATACAACAAGTAAATAATGTAACAGCTACATAGCTTAAGAAAAATTACATTAAATATCTTTACAGCTACTATGAATTAGTATATAATTTTCTTACCAAATTAAGGATAAGTAGCTTGCGAAGGAGGTGTGTGTCATGATGAATTGTCTGATTAATAACCAACAAGTAGTTTTCAAAACATCATATCATGTGCCACTGCCTAGCGGAGAAGTATTTTTTTATTGAATATTACATCTATTCAATATCGTCATTTACCATGGGCTGTGTCAGCACCCATGGTTTTTTATTGAAATCGAATGTATCCACTAAAGCCATGGTTTTATGCTATGGCTTTTTTTATGAAGGAGGAATTATGAATATATTTCGTGATTTAATGTGGTTTTTTAAGATGGAAAAAAGAAACTATATAACAGGTGTTATCCTACTTATTTTTGTTTCTCTGTTAAGTTTAATACCTCCATATATTGTAGGAATTATTATCGATCGTATTCAATTTAGAACGTTAACGATCGTATCCCTAGTAGAATGGAATTTGTTCATTATTCTACTAGGTGCATTCTTATATATCTTTCGTTATATATGGAGATTAAAAATTTTTGGGTCTGCTATGCGACTCGGTAGATTGCTTCGCAATCATCTATTCGAGCATTTTACCGCATTATCTCCTCAATTTTATCATAAGCAAAGAATAGGAGATCTTATGGCTCATTCAACAAATGATATCCAAGCAGTTGAGAATACCGCTGGTGAAGGAATTTTAACACTTGTTGATTCCATTACAATGGGGAGTCTCGTTATTATCACCATGGCTAGTGTAATAAGCTGGAAGCTAACATTAATCAGTTTACTGCCTATGCCTGTAATGGCTTGGCTCACTCATCGGTACGGTGACATGATTCATGAACGTTTCTTTAAAGCTCAGGAAGCCTTTTCTAGCTTAAATGATAAAGTACAGGAAAACATATCTGGTGTACGAGTAATTAAAGCCTTTGGTCAAGAGGAAGCTGAAAAAGAAGGATTTAGCAGACAATCTATTGATACTGTTCAAAAAAATATCGCTGTTGCTAAAATTGATTCTCTTTTTGATCCTACTATACAATTGATTGTTGGTTTATCTTTTTTCCTAGCTATCGGATTTGGAGCGATGTTTGTTGTGAAGGATGAACTAAGCATAGGAGAATTAACTTCCTTCACCATCTATTTAGGGCATTTAATCTGGCCTATGCTTGCTTTCGGTTGGTTATTTAACATTGTCGAACGTGGAAGAGCATCCTATGATCGTATTCAAGCCTTACTACATACAAAGCCTGAAATTGTTGATAAAGCCCATTCACTGCCAAGGAAGCCATCAGGTGATGTAACCTATCAAATTGATTCCTTTACTTATCCTGAAAAGGAACATCCTGCTTTAAGCAATATTCATTTGACCTTAAAGCAAGGGCAAACATTAGGGATTGTCGGTAGAACAGGCAGTGGAAAAACAACACTACTTCGTCTTCTATTACGTGAGTTTGATATTAAAAAAGGAGATATCACAATAGATAATATTACCATTTATGATTATCAGTTAAAAAAGCTACGTTCAACTATTAGTTATGTCCCACAGGATCATTTTCTTTTTTCAGCAAGTATTGAAGAAAATATCTCCTTTGCAAAGCCAGATGCAACAATGAAAGAGATAGAAACCGTTGCTAGTATTGCAGCAATACATGAGGACATTATGCAATTTAATGATACCTACGATACGATTGTTGGAGAAAGAGGCGTCACCCTTTCAGGTGGACAAAAGCAACGAATCTCGATTGCTCGTGCCCTTCTTATGAATGCTGAAATATTGATTCTTGATGATGCATTATCTGCTGTAGACGCTAAAACAGAAGAAGCAATATTAAAGTCTTTACAGCAAAATAGGAAAAATAAAACAACGTTAATTGCTACTCACCGATTAAGTGCCGTACAGCATGCTGATCTGATTCTTGTTCTAGATAACGGAAACATCATAGAAAAAGGAACACACGAGGAATTGATGCTTCAACATGGATGGTACAAAGAAATGTATAACAGACAGCAGTTAGAATCACTCGTTGAACAAGGGGGTGTTCAAGATGAATAAGGAATTAGCTGTTGAAGCAATATCACAGCAGAAGGTTTTTAGAAGGCTCTTATCCTATGCAAAGCCTCATAAAAAATCGCTAGCTATCGCGTTTTTCGTCTTATTAATTTCTGCTGTTGCGGATGTATTAGGACCAATTATCGTCAAAATATTTATCGATGATTATTTAACACCTCAGCTTTTTGAATGGAAGCCATTACTTATCTTAGGTATAGGGTATATTTCCCTTCATTTGCTGTCTGTTACTTTAAATTTTTATCAACTGTTTTCTTTTCATAAAATAGCTTTGTGGATTATACATCAGCTCCGAATGGATGTTTTCGGGAAGGTGCAGCATTTAGGGTTAGCTTTCTTTGATAAAACACCAGGTGGAAGCTTAGTATCGAGAATTACAAATGACACAGAATCAATTAAGGAGCTTTATGTAAGTGTTTTATCCACTTATGTTCAAAACATTATTTTTTTAATTGGAATCTTAACTGCTATGTTTATCTTAAATCCATCATTAGCAATTCTTTATTTGATTATTATCCCTGTTATTTTATTGTTAATGAAAGCTTATCGTCATTTTAGTTCGAAAATTTTTCATCTTGCAAGACAGAAGTTAAGTCAACTAAACACGAAGCTAAACGAATCCTTACAGGGTATGAATATTATCCAAGCAATGGGACAACAAAAAAGATTACAGAAGGAATTCGGAAAAATTAATGATGACCATTATCAGGCAAATATTAAGCAAATCAAAATAAATAGTTTAATGGTACGGCCTGCAGTTGATTTTCTTTATCTATTAGCCTTGACCTTAATCCTTAGTTTTTTTGGAATTAATTCCCTTAATAGTCCGATTGAGATTGGGGTCCTTTATGCATTCATAAATTACTTAGATCGTTTCTTTGAACCTGTTAACATGATGATGTTTCGACTCAGTCAATTTCAGCAAGCTATTGTTTCTGCTGAAAGAGTTTTTGGGTTATTGGATGAAAAGGAAATGGCTCCAGTAAATGAAGGAGATAGTTATCCAACCATTGAAAAAGGTCATATCATGTTTAACAATGTTACTTTTAGCTATGATGGTACAACAAATGTATTGAGAAATATCTCATTTACTGCTAAACCAGGAGAAACAGTGGCATTAGTAGGACATACGGGAAGTGGTAAAAGCTCTATCACTAACCTATTGATGCGATTTTACCCAATCACGCATGGAGAAATACTTATTGATGGGGTTCCTCTTGAGAAATATGCTAATGATGAGCTTCGTAAAAAGATTGGACTTGTATTGCAAGACCCATTTCTTTTTGTAGGAGATGTGAAACAGAATATACGGCTTTATAATAAAGAAATTAGTGATGAAGATATCATTGAGGCTGCAAAATTTGTGCAAGCAGATTCCTTTATTCAAGATTTACCACAAGCATATGATGAACCTATAGGAGAACGTGGGGCTACATTTTCCAGTGGTCAACGCCAACTAATATCTTTTGCTCGTACAATGGCGATACAGCCTAAAGTATTAGTGCTTGATGAAGCTACCGCCAGTATAGACACTGAGACAGAGGAAGCAATTCAAACTGCATTAGAAAAAATGCGTAAAGGAAGAACGACCATTGCAATCGCCCACCGTTTATCAACGATACAGGATGCTGATTTAATATTGGTCCTTCATAAAGGGGAAATAGTAGAAAGAGGAACTCATCAAGCATTAATTGAGAAAAAAGGTTTATATTATAATATGTACCTGCTTCAACAAGGAATGAGCAAGGAATAAGATAAAAGCTTGTAAAGAAAGTTCTATATCAAGGCTCGACTACAGCTAGGGATCGCAGCGTATTTAGAAATACGTAAGAGTCCTAGATGGAGAAGCAACGAAGAAATAGGGCTTTATCTACAAGCTAAAAAGGACTGAAAACAATTCAGTCCTTTTTTTACTTCGTTTTCAACAACAATCGTAACATATCTTCGATTAATTTATCTGTATCACGATCATCCTTATTTTTTTGTAAATCCTCAACTAGACATTTTTTCATATCTAGTCCAACAACATGAACCGTTGTACGGTCAACAGCACTTTTAATGGCACTCAATTGATGAATGATGTCATTACATTCCTTTTGCTCTTCCATTAATCGTAATACGCCTCTTATTTGTCCTTCAATTCTCTTCAACCTATTTTTTATTTCTTTAGGATATTCCAAGCGAGAGCCACCTCCACCTAATAATCACATACATGTTGGGGACTTCATTTTGAATAGATCTTCATCTTATTTTTTCTTTTCATGAAAATAATCCTCAAATTTCTTTATGTCATTTATATGTCCAATGAGGACTAGAATATCCTTTTCAGTAAGCTTATCGTCTGCTTTTGGAGAAATATTTAAATGATCCTCTGATTTTATTGCCATCACATTAATACCGTATTTTGTAAATGCTTCTATCTCGTTTAATGATTTATCTACCATATCCTCAATCACAGCTATTTCTACAATATTATAATTAGGAGCTAACTCAATATAATCAAGAATATTTGGTGTAATTAATTGTTGAACAACACGCACTCCCATATCACGTTCTGGATAAATGACTTGATCTGCACCTATTTTTTCTAATACTTTGCCATGATAATCATTTTGTGCTTTTACTACAATTTTTTTTATACCTAGATCTTTCAATATTAGGGTTGTTAATATACTAGCTTGGATATCTTCCCCAATCGCTACAACAACCACATCCATATTTGTAATACCAATCATTTTTAGGGAAGTTTCATCTGTAGAATCTACCTGTACTGCTTGCGTAGTTTGATTAATCATTGACTCTACGATATCCTCATTACTATCTATGCCTAATACTTCTTCTCCCATCTCATATAATGTACTTGCTAAGCTGGAGCCAAAACGTCCTAAACCAATTACTGCAAATTGTGTACTCAAAACATATTTCCTCCTAAATAACCCCCTAAGTAGCTAGCAAGAACCATTGGGGAGTAATCACATAAAGTTAGTTGTTGATGTATTCCATAGGTGATATAGCATATCCGTAAACGAAGGTGTAAGATGCATCAAAAAAGTTGCCGTGGTAGAGGTATAGATATATCTATGTAATTCCTCCCAAGGCATAATCGTAATACCATGAATAACAATAATAACAATTAAACCTGCTTGAATCAATCCAACGATAGCACCAAACAATCGGTTAATTGTAGCCAATCCTGGTAAGCTGGCAATCTGATGTAGAATATGGCCTCCAATTGTAAGAACTATTTTTGATCCAATAAAAATAAGGAAAAAAGCAATTGCATTGTAATACATGCTTTTCAAATCAAAGGATTGGGCAAACATATATAAGGACGATTTTTCAAAATCTGGTGAAGGAATGACCCCTTCAAGTAATGGAGATAATGTTCCTGAAAATTGATAAGCAAGATAAAATGCGACAAAAAATCCTAGAAAATAAATCAATTGACGTATTAAGCCTAATTGATATCCTCTAAAAACAGCACCGATGAAAATAATCACGATAATAAAATCTACCACATTCATGTTTCATCCCTATCCTTCATCTTCTTCAATAAGCTTCAATAATTCATCATACTCCTGCTTCAAGCGCAAATATTCATCTGCTATATTAACAGCTGATAAAACAGCAATTTTTATCGTATCTAAACGCGGATTTGCTTCAGCAATATCTTTCATTTTCTCATCAACATACCCTGCAACCATTCGCATATAATTAGAGCTTGCCTTCCCAATTATTTTGTATTGTTGTCCGAAGATAGTAATAGTAATACGATTTTTATTTTTATCCTCTTCATTCACAAAAATCCGCCTTTCAATATCAATCTATAGTAAGTATTATACCTTGTTTATTGTCTTAATAATAATAAATTCTATATAAAGGTAATAAAATCCTCCCATTTCGTCAGTACAGCTTGTAAAGAAAGTTCAAGTTCAAGGCGCGATGACAGATAGGGATCGCAGCGTATACAGAAATACGTTAGAGTCCTAGATGGAAGAGTAACGCAGAAATTGGACTTTCTCTACAAGCTGATGAGGTTGTTTGTTTTACACAAACAACCTCATCAAATCAGACTTATGATCTTAATTTTGCATCGTATTGTTGCTTTAAGGCTTCCAATACCTTATCATGAACATTAGCAACTTCCTCGTCCGTTAATGTTTTTTCATTACTTCGATAGGTTAAGGAGAAAGCAATACTCTTCTTATCTTTCCCTATTTGTTCACTTGTGTAAACATCAAATAGGGTTACTGTTTCTAATAAATGTCCTGCATAATCACGTATGGTATTCATTAAAGCAGATGCTTCTGTTTCACTTGATATAACAACGGCTACATCACGTTGAATGGTTGGATATTTAGGTAATTGTTTATAATGAATCTCCGTATTGGTATTATCTAATAATATACCTAGGTCTAATTCGAAAGCATAGGTTTCATTTATATCATACATATCTTGTACAGTCGGATGTAGCTGACCTATATAACCAATTTTTTGATTATTCAAGGTAATTACTGCACTTCTTCCTGGATGATAGCCTTTGATTGCTTCTACCTGATATTCTATTCCTACGATTCCTAAGCCTGCAAATAATCCTTCTAATATTCCCTTAGTATAATAGAAATCGATGGATTCATTCTTTTTCTGCCAATTATCTGGTAATTCACCCGTTAGAACTCCTGCAATCTCCCACTTTTCGATAGGTAGTTTAGATAATGTGTCTTCTTCCGTAATGAAGGTAGCACCCATTTCGTAAATACGAATAGCTGCATTTCGATGATTTACGTTATACTTTACAACCTCTAAGAGATGAGGTAATAGCTCTGTTCTCAGTATCTTTCTATCTTCACTCATTGGCATGGATAAGGAGATTGGCTTTTCTCCCACCGTAAGCCCTTGAATACGATCCTGCTCCTTCTCACTAGATAGGGTATAGGTAATGACTTCCTTTAGATCTGAAGCCTCCAGCAAATCCTTTATACCTCGACGTAGCTTCTGATTCATGGTCAAGCCACCTTGAATATAATCCCCAGAGGGTAACGATATTGGTATATTGTCATAGCCATAAATCCGTGCTATTTCTTCGATTAAATCAGCTACAATGGTAATATCCTTCCTTCTAGTAGGTACGGTAACCTTCATTCCATCTGTTTGTTCCTCTACTTCAAATCTTAGCCGCTTAAAGATGGCTATCATTTCATCCTGAGATAATTGAGTTCCTAGCAGCTTATTTATCTGTTCGGAAGTAATTCGAACTACTTCTTCCTTTGGTTCCTCTATTTTATGCTCCATGATATTTCCTTCAACGGTTCCACTAGCCACTTCCTGCAATAATTCTGCAGCACGATTCAAGGCAGCATAGATACGATTAGGATCCACACCTTTTTCAAAGCGAAGACTTGCCTCTGATCGCAAGCCTAATTTACTGGAGGTTCTACGAATGGATACCCCGTTAAAATAAGCTGATTCCAATAATACTTGTTTTGTAGTCTGTGATACTTCACTATTCGCTCCACCCATTACACCAGCAATAGCTATCGGTTTAATACCATCGGTGATTAATAGCATGCTTTCATCAAGTACACGTTCTTGATCATCAAGGGTAACAAACTTCTCATTTACCTTTGCCATTCTTACTATGATGTTAGGCTGCTCTAGTTGTTCAAAATCAAAGGCATGAAGTGGTTGTCCATATTCTAATAACACGAAGTTGGTTACATCTACGACATTATTAATTGGTCTAATTCCCGCACTGATTAAGCGATTCTGTAGCCACTGAGGCGATTCCCCAATTTTGATATTTTTTATTAAACGAGCTGCGTAATGATTACATGCTTCTGGTGCCTCAATTTCAATTTTTACGTTTGGATGTTCAGAAACATCTATTCCTAATTGACCATTTGATAGCTTTATTTCGCGATCTAAAATAGCCGCAATCTCATAGGCTACACCAATCATGCTTAAGCAATCTGCTCGATTAGGGGTTAAATCAAGCTCTAATATATAATCATCCAATCCTAATAGAGCATCCATTTCTTCTCCTATTTGAAAATAATCAGGTAATACTAGTATTCCCTCCGTTTTTTCCTTCGGAAGTAATTTTTCATCCAATCCTAGTTCCTTCGAGGAACAAATCATTCCCATCGATTCAATGCCACGTAGCTTTGTTCTTTTAATCTTAACGTCTCCAGGAAGCTTTGCTCCAATTAGAGCAACAGGTACCTTTTGTCCCTTTGCCACATTGGAAGCACCACAAACAATTTGCAAGGAGTCTCCTTCTCCAACATCTACTGTACACAGATTTAATTTTTCTGCATTAGGATGTTTTTCGCTTTCAAGTACATGGCCGACAACAACCTTTTCTACTCCTTGATTACGTTTTTCTACGATGTCTACTGCAACACCACTGCGAGTTAACTTTTCTGCTAGCTCATAAGGACTAATATCTTGTATATCTACATATTGTGATAACCAATTATAGGATACTTTCATCATGTATTACCTCCCTTACATTCGATTAAATTGATCTAAAAATCTGACATCATTTGTATAAAAATGACGGATATCTTCAATACCATATTTCAGCATTGCAATACGTTCTACCCCCATACCAAAGGCAAAACCAGAATACTTATCGGAATCAAATCCAGCCATTTCCAACACCTTTGGATGAACCATTCCTGCTCCCAAAATTTCAATCCAACCAGTATTTTTACATACACGACAGCCTTCACCTTTACACATCATGCAGGAAACATCTACCTCTGCACTTGGCTCTGTAAAAGGAAAGAAGCTAGGACGCAAACGAATATTGGCATGTTCTCCATACATTTTTTTTGCGAAATTTAATAAAACACCCTTCAAATCTGCCATTGTTATATTTTCGCCTATCACTAATCCCTCTATTTGCATAAATTGATGAGAATGGGTAGCATCATCATCATCACGACGATACACTTTCCCTGGACAGATGATTTTGACAGGGCCTTCTCCTTTTTTGCTTAACATTGTTCTAACTTGAACTGGAGACGTATGAGTTCTTAATAATATTTCATCAGTAATGTAAAAGGAGTCTTGCATATCCCTTGCAGGATGGTCCTTTGGTAGATTCAACATCTCAAAATTGTAATAATCTGTTTCTGCTTCTGGTCCTTCCGCTATCTCAAAGCCCATTTCTATAAAAATATCTTCAATTTCCTCTATTACTCTTGTTAGAGGATGCCTATTTCCTTTTGGTATTTGTTTACCGGGTAAAGTAATATCGATAGTATCTTCCTTTAG
>JAENYW010000072.1 GCA_016841555.1 Tepidibacillus decaturensis | reverse complement strand
ATACGAACATAGGAATATAAATCAATATACCTTCTAAAAATAGGTAATAACTTTAGCATTTCATCAGAAATAGTATACTCCGAACGATAGCCCTTAATAAACTGATTTACTGAAGCTTCAACTTGTTCTTCAGGCATATCTTCTTTTAAGCTATCTAATGATTGTTCAATATCCAATGCATACCAATGATACATGGAATCATCAAAGTCTATAACATTATAGGTTTTTGTTATTTCATCATAAAATACGTTGTCAGGTTCAAAATCATAATGAATAAGTCCAAAGTTTTCCTTTGAAGCAGGTAGCTTTGAAAAATAATCTCTAAGTATAGCTAGCTCACCTTTAGCAGTAGTCTCATCTGGAAACGTTGATAATACATTTTCTATCCAGTCCATGGTTTCTTTCCAAT
Organism: Tepidibacillus decaturensis; assembly: GCA_016841555.1. Classification (GTDB taxonomy): domain Bacteria; phylum Bacillota; class Bacilli; order Tepidibacillales; family Tepidibacillaceae; genus JAENYW01. The sequence continues at coordinate 11,134 of JAENYW010000072.1, read as the reverse complement.
CACTTCGTCCTTTTTTTATTGGACTGAATTCACAGCTCAATCTATGCAATTGTCCTAAAGCTTTACCTAAGCCATAGATTATATCATATGTCAAAGGCAATTCTGCTAATTGTTTACCAGCTGCTTTTTTAAAGGCAACAGCATAGAATGTTCCCCAAGGTGTATTCACTACTTCAAGTTCATTGCCAGCTTTAGATAATATAGTTTCTACAGTAGGATAATCATTGTCTCTTAAATAACGGAGAAATTCAAGTTCAGCAAGTATCTTCTCTTTACTCTTTTCTTCAGCAGGTGTAAATCTTAGAAAAAAAGCATTCCCTTGATGCTTACACCAATATACTGCATTTGCTGAAATTCTATAATACTTTAAAAGATTTGGGTCATCGTAATCATATTCCCAATTCTTAAGTACCATATGCGCTAAATCTTTATTTTCAAATAAATATTTTAATTTTAACATGTAACTTAACCTCTTTTCTTATTTTTTTATTAAATTCTAAACTCATAAAGTCTCCTTTTCCGTAGTAAGCTAAATGTTAGCTTACTTAAATTTTAAAGCTTAATATGAGTTGGAAATAAGTTATATGAAGTTGTAAATATTAACATTAGCCCAAACCTACTTGTATAAAAAAGCATATAAAAATACCACAGCAAGATTAACCTACTGACTGTGGTGTATTTAGTATTTGGGCATAAAAATACACGCTAACCTGTACCGTGTATTTAATACTAACTATTAAGGCTGAAAGGTTAAATATGTGTTGTTCAAAAGGCACAACAAAAAAGGGGTACACGAAGTACTCAAAAAAACCTTTTGAACCTATATGCAATTATTTTAAAACCACCTCATATAACTTTTGCATAAAAAATTCACTCCTTTCGCCTAAAATTATCTATTAAGCTTTGGCTATAATATATCATGAGTTTACTAAAAATACAATGTGAAGAGATAGGTAACATTTGACGGAGAATCGTTTTATTCCAAAAAAAAAATTTTAAATTTTGTAAAAAAACTGGCTATATCTTCCGATAATATATTAGAATTAATTTATATTAAATAGAATATATAGAGGGAGGGAAAACTAGTAAATTTTAGTTAATTTAGTTTACATGAGGAGGAGCTTTATGATAATAAGAAAAACACTTTCAATTTTAGTTATTTTCGCTTTACTTATAACATTTTTGTTACCATTAAATCAGATAGGATATGCACAAACCTCTGAACCATTTTCAGACTTAAAACAGAGTTGGGCACGAGAGCAATTAACAGATTGGTTAAATAAGGGATTAATTACTGGTTATTCAGATAAAACAATAAAACCTAACGAAAAAATATCTAGAGCTGAATTTGTTACACTAATTAATCGGGTTTTTGGATATAAAGAAATAACAAATAATAACTTTATAGATGTTTCTCATGATGCATGGTACTACGACCAAATCGGAATAGCAAAACAAGCTGATTACATTTCTGGTTATAATGATGGAACATTTAAACCAAAACAGGAAATCACTAGACAAGAGGTTGCAAAAATAATTTTTATTTTAATGAAGCTTGAAAAAACGGAAAATGAAGATCCTTTAACTATATTTAGTGATAAAGACAAAATACATAATTGTAGTCTTGACTATGTAAATGCAGTTGTAGATAAGGGATATATGAATGGGTATAAGGATAATACTTTCAAACCAGGGCAATCTATTACTAGAGCTGAGGCAGTTGTATTATTAGATAGAGTAACAGGCTCTCTAATTAACAAACAAGGCTCTTATGGAGATTATTTAGAATCATCAGAGTTTGAAGGAAACGTATTTATTAATACTGATAATGTAACTCTAAATAATATTTTAATAAAGGGCGATTTATATTTAGCGCCAGGTATAGGTGAGGGTGAAGTATATCTTAATGATGTAATTGTTGAAGGGAGAACAATTGTAGCAGGTGGAGGAGAAAACAGTGTTATCTTTAATAACTCAACGATACATGAAATTATTATTGATAAGGCTTTAGGTAGAGTTAGAGTCTTAACGAAAGGAAATACAGAGATATTTAAAGTTATAGTAAAAACAGGAGCTAAGCTAGAGGATAGTAGTCAAGGAGTAGGGTTTCAAAACGTTCTAATCCAATCAACCAATCACAACGATAGAATTGATTTAATAGGACAATTTGGTAATGTATCTATACTTAATAGTACTAGAGTTAATATTCTTGAAGATACTACTATAGAAAGCATAGAAGTAAGCGATAAAGCAGAAGGAACAGAGATATATACAGAAGACGGTTCTGAAATAGAAACTATCACTCTAAATGCTGCTGTATTTGTTAGAGGGAATGGAATTATTCATTTTGCGTTTATCAATACAGATGGCTCAAGCTTTGAACAAGTTATAGAAGATTATCAATTATCTGATAGTGTTACACTCGTCATCATTGCTGAAACTGAAGTGACAGAAAATCCTACTGAAGAAGAACCAACACCAGCGCCGGCATCATCACCAACACCAGCACCAGCACCAACACCGCAACCAGAACAACCAGAACCAGTAGTGCTACCGGAAGTAGAAGGTCTTTTCATCGTAGGTGATAAGCTCTACTCTATATTTACTACAATTGGGGATTACTCAAACATAAGCTGGACACTTGATAGTACAGTAACTGACTCAGTTTACGGAACGGTAACTGAAGCTGTCTATAGTAGTGCTAATTATATTGATTCCAATCAGTATTATGGTATATATACAATTAGTGACGGTTATATCCCAGGAGCAATTTATACAGTAACAGCCGATGGCTATAGTGATGTGTATGAAGGTATTATGTTAAGTCAAAAAAATGTATCCGATGCAGTTTACGGATATGTTTACTATGGTGGTACAGAAAGCTTAAGCTTCAATATAGATAATCTATATGAAATTACAGACCTTAGTCATCAATTACCAGTGGAAGCAAGCCCTTTAGTACAAGATAATGTAATGACTATATTTTATGGGGGTAATTTGATACTTGAAGCTTCTTGGAATAGCTTAGAAAATACTTGGAATTTCCAAGAATTTAGAAATAGTATGAACCCACCAGTAAATTTAACAGCACAAACGATCTCTAATACTGCTATTGGTTTAAGCTGGGAGCCAGTAGAAGATGCTGAATATTATTACGTTTATTATAGTAATAGTTTGTACGGAGATTATGTACCTATTACAGATAACACAGGAGAGAAGAAGCAAATTTTATTACCAAATGAAGGCTATTATATTGATGATAGTAATCTACCACATACTACAAGGTATTATAAAGTAACTGCAGCTAATAGTTTAACGGAATCTGATTTCAGCAATACAGTATCAGCGACAACCTATTATAATTATCACATCAATCTTGATTTTGAAATAACAGATATTGTTGAGCATCCAACTGAACCAATTATTTACATCACTGATAAAGCAAATAATCAATTACATGCGGTAAATTATTCAACTGAAGCAATATCATCTATTACATTTGATTTACCTCCTGAGCGCGTAACGTATGCAAACGGTGAGTTGTTTGTAACCCTTTTACACGGCGAACATTCTAGCTATTGGTTTGATAACCAGTCAGGCACCATTGTAATATTGGATCCAACAACTCTAACTATTACTGAAACATTTGATATTACGATAGATCCTTATGATATTGTCGTTGATCAAAATGGGAACATTTATGTCTCTTCAGGGTCAGGTCAGTGGACCTACATAAAATCCTATTCCAGAGACTACTTAACAGAAATCGAAACTAAAGACATTAGGCAACAAAGTTATATCCATATTCATCCTTTTCTTAATAAAATATATACTATTACTACAGATAGTTCTCCAAGAGATATTAGTGCATATAATGTCTTAAGCGGAAGTTTTATAGAAGATTATGATTCTCCTTATCATGGGGATTATTCAATGAATACAAATTTACTTATATCCCCTGATGGACAATATCTATTTAATGGTGCAGGAACAGTATTTAAAAGTAGAGATAGTAAATATGATGATATGCGATATGTATACAGCTTAAATAGTAGCTTTACAGATGCTGCGTTTGATTTAAATAATAACAGAATATATACAGCCAAGAATAACCAGATTAATGTCTATAACTATGATAACTTTGAGCAAACTGGGTTATATCATACAGATGGAACAGCCGCTTGGATCTTTAATGATACAGTGCAAATATTAGTCGTATCAGACTTAAATGGTAGTAATATCATAGAAGTTGTGGAAAAGAGTTCAATGGAAGCTGTGCCTCCTAGTGTAAGTACAGGAGTAGAGTTTGATGGCAGAATTGTCGATGTACTTGTAAATCCTTCAAATAATCAAATGTATGCTATAGATGAGGCTTTTAATAATTTGTATACGGTTGATTTAGGAAGTCAATCCATTATTAATACTCTAAAACTACCATACACTCCATCGGGATTAGGCTTATCAGAGGATAATACAAAACTGTATATTGTAAATGATGATGAGCATAATCTTGCGACAGAGATTAACCTTAGTGATTACACCATTACTCGTCATGTAAACTATACTTCAAGTCCTGATTCTCGAGATTTTTCTACAAGGCATATATATAGTAGAGGCAACAAACTATATGTAGTTCTCGGGGATTGGGAGCCAACTCTATTAATTTTTGATCAAACAACATTTGAACAAGTGATTTATTCACCTGCTATTTTGGGGGTAGGGGAAATGGCATTCTCCAACGACAATACTAAGTTTTACTATTGGTATCAATATGGATGGGATGCAGGAAATGCAGGTTCAGATGTATATGCTTATTCTATTGGAACAACTTATACTAAAATAGATGAATCACAGATAGGTTATCCTGACATGAAAAGAGATCCTTTAGACACACCTGTCCTATTATTAGAGGATCTAGGAATAGTCATCGTTAAGGACAAAGTATTTAATAGTAATGATTTGTTACAATTGATTCATACTTTTCCAGAGTCAATATATGCTGTAAATGTTTCAGAAAATATAGCAGTTGGTAAAAATGGTGTATACGACTTAAGCACTTATCAGCTGGTTGAGTCCCTGTCTTTAGATGTAGCAAAAGAGATGTTTTTTGATAATAACGGAAATTTCTACTATATAGAAGACAATACACTATACTTGAAACAGTAGGTTGGAAACAAAAATCATCATAAATAAGGCATAGGAAACAAACGAATAGATAAAAATAATCATAATCGTGTATTTAAATGAGCCCCTTAAGGGCTCATTTTTTTGGCTTTATAATATAAAATCATATTACCCTATCAACAGCTAGCTAAATCGTACCATAAATAGTAAATATCTATATAGAAAAAGATAAAAATAAGATATAATAATAAGCAACATATACAAAAAAGGAAGGTAGATTATGTCTGCAGAAAACATTACTAAAATATTCATAGACGGAAAAGAAATTATTCTTATTGGAACTGCTCATGTATCAAAGCAAAGTGCGGAACAAGTTAAGGAGGTTATTGAAACAGAAAAGCCTGACTCAGTTTGTGTAGAATTAGATGAACAAAGATATCAGTCTATCATGGATAGAGACAAATGGAAGAAAATGGACATTTTTAAAGTTGTTAAGGAAAAGAAAGCTACTTTTTTATTGATAAACCTTGTTATATCTTCCTTTCAAAAACGATTAGCTAAGCAATTTGGTATTAAGCCTGGACAAGAAATGATTCAGGGGATTGAATCAGCAAAAGAGATAGGTGCCAATCTGGTATTGGCGGATAGAAATATACAAATAACCTTTTCGCGAATTTGGCATGCAATAGGGCTATGGGGAAAGGTTAAACTTCTCATGCAGATTATCTTTAGTGTTTTTAATGACGAGGATATTACAGAAGAGGAATTAGAGAAGATGAAGTCCCAGGATATACTAAACTCCATGCTACAAGATTTCACAAAATATTTTCCTAAGTTAAAGGTTCCTTTAATTGATGAACGAGATCAGTATTTAGCTCAGAAGATTAAAGAAGCTTCTGGCGATAAGGTAGTTGCTGTCTTAGGTGCTGCCCACGTTCCTGGTATTAAAGAAGAAATTAAAAAAGATCATGATTTATCGACTTTATCTCAAACTCCTGCTAAATCTAAAGCGCCGAAGATTATCGCATGGGCTATCCCTTTACTCATTATTGGAATGATTGGATACACTTTTTATGCAAATCCTACTGCAGGAGCTCAACAGACAATGAGCTGGATATTATGGAATGGATCCTTTGCAGCAATAGGTGCTGCCCTTGCATTTGGACATCCTCTTTCGATTATTACAGCCTTTATTGTGGCTCCAATCAGTTCTTTAAATCCACTCATGGCGGCTGGATGGTTTTCAGGAATTGTTCAAACCTATCTTCGTCGTCCAAATGTAGGAGACTTCGAAAATCTTTCAGAGTCTGTTTTTTCCGTTAAAGGGTTTTGGAGTAATAAGGTAACTCGGATTCTACTTATCGTTACTTTAACCAATTTAGGTAGTGCGTTAGGAACGGTGATTGCTGGAGCTGACGTAATTCGTTTATTCTTAGAAAGCAGATAAGAAGAAGATGAAAATCATAGTAGCTAATATTATTTCATTAATATAAGATATATGTTCCCTCAGACTAATGTTTGAGGGATTTTTAATAAATCTTAAAGGATTTATAAGTTAAAAATGGAATATATAAAAAGTATAGAAAATAAGGTGGTGTTTAATAATGAAATTTTCATCCTTCGAAGAAATGGACAAGGAAGTAGGGCGCTTGTACAATGAGGGTCGATTAGAGGAAGCGGTGGATATATTAAAGACAGCGATAGAACAGTATCCAGATAATCTTTATTCTATTACCTGGGATATGGCAATATTGTATGCTCTTATGGATCCAAAGCAGACTGATCAAAGCATGGATATCTTTGAATATGGCTATGAAAAGGGATTATGGTATTCTTTGGATTCTGAAAGCAAGCTTTGGGAATCCTGTAAAGAATCTGTTAGATTTCAAGAGTTAGTAGCAAAGAACAAGGAAAGAAAGGAAGAAGCTCAAGCAACAGCAGAGTCGAAATATCAGATATATCTGCCTGAAGAGTACAGTAAAGAGCAAAGCTATCCTTTACATATTGCCGTTCATGGCTGGGGGGAGGATATTGATTTTTTTAGGAAGTTTTGGACATCAGATAAATTGAATAAGGACTATATTACGTTATTTGTTCAGTCATCAAGAGTAGTTAGCCCAATAGGTTTTGGCTGGAATGATGTAGAACTAGCAAGGAAAGAAATAAAAGATATGTATGAAGATATATTGAATCAGTATGCTATAGATATTAACAATATTACAGTAGGTGGTTTCTCTCAGGGAGGAACAATGGCATTAGATTTTGCACTGAATGAAATGATTCCAATTAAAGGTTTTATTGTGCTTTGTCCTGATCAGCCAGATAATTTTAGCAAAGAAAGGGTAGAGTTAATGGTAGAGAAAAAGTTAAAAGGAACTATTTTAACTGGAGAAAAGGATGAAGCTCTGCCAGATCAGAAAGCAATGGTAGAAATATTTGAAGAAATAGGCTTTTCTTATCAGTTTATTATTAATAAAGACCTAGGCCACTGGTTTCCTGAAAATTTATCCGAACAAATAGATGAAGCGTTATATTATATCACTTTTGAATAGGTGAAGGATTAGAAAAAAGCAATTACTGCTTTACTCTTGTATACCTAATATAACTGTCATACCAAAAAGAATCAAAACAAAAGGGGTTGTATCAAATAGGATTATATTTCTATTTGATACAATCCCTTTATTGAACTTAGCGTATACCTCCACTGGAGCAATAAAGCAACCTTTAATGATTCAACAATTTTTCAAGATCTTTCTTAATCTTAATGGGTGTGGGTGAGCATTTTATAACTTACCTTATTCTTGTATTCTTTGCGGTATTTTGCATAATTTATAATTGTAAAGAATAGTATATTATGATATATTATTATTATGAAATTTCTGAAAAATATACCAATATTAATGGGGGAATGGTATGAGTATTCTAGGAAGATTTAGAGACATTATGGCAAGTAATATTAACGCATTATTAGATAAAGTGGAAGATCCTGAAAAGATGATAGACCAATATCTGAGAAATCTAAATAGTGATTTAGGAAAGGTTAAAGCTGAAACCGCTTCTATTATGGCAGAAGAACAACGTGCTAAAAGAGCGTTGGATGAATGTATAGAAGAGATGAATAAGCTGCAAAACTATGCGATTAAAGCTCTAGAAACAAATAATGAATCGGATGCTAGAAAGTTTTTAGAGAAAAAATCTGTTTTAGCAGCGAAAGAAACAGGATTAAAAGAAGCATATGACTTAGCAGTATCCAATGCTAAAAAAATGAGAGAAATGCATGATAAGCTAGTTTCTGATATTCGAGATTTAGAATCCCGTAAGGACATGATTAAAGGAAAGCTAGCCGTTGCAAAAACGCAGGAAAGAATAAATAAGATTGGTTCCTCCATAGAAGGTGCTAATCATTCCATATCCGCGTTTGATAGAATGGAAGAGAAGGCAAATCAGGCACTTGACAAAGCAAATGCTATGGCAGAGCTAAATGCTGGTCCAGAGGATGAAACAAAGGATTTAATGGCTAAATATGAAAATAATACAAATATAGATAAAGAATTAGAAGCTTTAAAGGAAAGCTTAAAAAATAAATAAACTTTTAGAAATATAGCTGTAGCTTGTTCTACAGCTATATTTCATTGGGAGGTGGGAATGATGGTCATTCAATATAAGTGCCCTGATTGTGGTGCTGATATGTTTTTTGATAGTGAATCAGGAAAGTTGTCCTGTGATAGCTGTGGGAGAAAAGATAATGTAGAGGATTTTCCCAAGGACTTTATATATAATGTCTTTACAGAAGGAGAAACGGTAGAGTATCATTGTAAAAACTGTGGAGCAGTCATACTGACGGACACAGATACCACAGCGACTACCTGTAGTTTTTGCGGCTCAGGGGTAGTTTTAGGAGATAGACTATCTGGGAATATGGCTCCAGCCAAAGTCATTCCTTTTACGATTAGTAAGGAAGAGGCGATGAAAGAATTCAAAGCTTGGTGTAAAAATGGACTTTTGACGCCAAAGGGATTTATGACGGCAGATAGGGTAAAAAGCATAGCTGGAATGTATGTTCCTTTTTGGTTATATGATTTGCAAAGTAAAGGTCATGCAGATGCGGTTTGTACGAAAGTCAGTAGCTACACCAGAGGGGATTACATATATACAGAGACCAGCTATTACGATGTGCATCGAAGTGTAGATCTTCAATATATAAAAGTACCAGTAGATGCATCAGAAAAAATGAACGATGAGCTAATGGATAAACTAGAGCCATATGATTATAGTCAGCTAAAGGATTTTAATACCCCCTATTTAGCGGGTTATCTTGCTGAGAAATATAATTATGATGATAAGCAGTTGTTCTCAAGGGTAAAATCCAGAACAGACAAATATGTAGAATCCTATATTGCTTCCACCATCAAAGGATATCATACTACTTCGTATAAAAATAAACAGATTGATACGAAACAAATAGATGCTCATTATACCCTAATTCCAGTATGGATGGTCTATTATGACTATAATAAATCGGAACATATTTTTGCAATGAATGGTCAAACGGGAAAAGTAGTAGGAAAGCCTCCAATAAGTTATGGGAAAGTAGCCGCTTGGTTTACAGGTATTGCAAGCGTTTCGTTTATCGTATTAAAATCAGTGGCATGGATTATTGGAGGTGGCTTTTAGTGAAAAACAAGCTGCACAAAAGGAATTTTTCTATAATGATGCTATTCGTATTTATCATTCTTATAATTCATCCAGTAATGGCTATAGAGGAGACAAGTCAAAAGGTTTATGATTTTGCCGGACTTTTAACGGCAGAGGAAGTAGCAAGCCTAGAGAGCATATCGAATAAATACAGTCAAAAAAGACAGGTAGATATTATCATATTAACGACCAAGGATACCCAAGGTAAAGATGTTGTTCAATATATGGAAGATTTTTATGATGAAAAAGGATTGGGATATGACAAGCCCCATGGAAATACAGCGATTTTGACAATTGATTTGGAGCATCGAGAAGTGTATGTTGCGGGCTTTTATAAAGGAGAGGAATATTTAGATAATAGCAGATGTGATCTGATTCGGGAAAAAATAACGCCAGATTTATCTGGTGGAGACTATTATGAAGCATTCCAAGCTTTTATAAAATTATCTTATCAATATATGGGTGTAAAGCCAGGAGTGAATCCAGAAAATATATTATTTAAATTATGGTTTCAAGTCCTTGCTGCTATTATCGTTGCCGGTTTTAGCGTTATAGCCATGGCATACAACTCCGGTGGAAGGATTACTACTAGAGGAAGTACTTATATGGATAGCAATAACTCAAGGATTACTAATAGAATAGATAATTATGTAAGAACCGTAACTACCAAGCAAAAAAAACCATCGAACAATAGTAACGGTAGCGGTGGTGGTGGTGGTGGTGGAGTATCAAGTGGGGGACATTCTCATAGTGGAAGTAGAGGGAGTTTTTAGATCATAGCGATGTGAAGGGATGGATCAATATGTTTTTTAGCAAACAATTTGCAAATGTAGTAGAATGGGAAGAATTTAGAGATGATATGATTTTCTGGAAATGGAGTAACAATGAGATAAAAAAAGGGAGCAGATTAATTATTCGACCAGGGCAAGACGCCATATTTTTAAATGCGGGAAGAATTGAAGGTATATTTAAAGATGATGGGGATTATGATATCGAATCTCACATCATCCCGTTTTTATCTACACTAAAGGGATTTAAGTTTGGATTTAACAGTGGTATGCGTGCAGAAGTATTGTTTATCAATACCAAGGAATTTATAGTGAAGTGGGGTACCAAAAATGCTATTCTTTTGCCCCACACTCAGCTTCCAGGAGGTATTCCTATTAGAGCGAACGGAACCTTTAATGTGAAGGTAAATGATTATGTAGCTTTAATAGATAAAATTGCTGGGATAAAGGAAGCCTATTTTGTAGAGGATGTAAAACTAAGGATTGTAGCTATTTTGGATCAGCTTTTAATGAAATGGATTAGTAAA
>JAENYW010000071.1 GCA_016841555.1 Tepidibacillus decaturensis | reverse complement strand
GATATTTAAAATACATATCTTTACCTGATAAAACGGTTACTAGCTTTAACGATGTTATGGTTAATCCTGTTTCTTCATATAATTCTCGATATGCTGCTTCTTCAAAAGATTCTCCAAGCTCTAAACTTCCGCCTGGCATTCCCCAATCTTTCGTATCTGTTCTTTTTTGAAGTAATACCTCATTTTTTTCATTTATAACAATGATTGAAGAGCCAGTTAATATAAGTGGTTTCGTGCCAACGTATTTTCTAAGATCCATAATATATCCCATTTTCTATCACCTTTTTTCTAATTTATGTAATGATACTTTTATCTTGATTTTCACAAGACTCTCACTTCTCACATCCCACTTCTAACCTCTAGAAAGGAACCTATCCTTTGTCATTTTTAATAGGAAAACTTCACTATCAGAAGGATCATGTTCAAATCCGAATGATAGTAACATGTTTTGTCCCCTCTTGTTACTTAGTAGGAGAGGATCTACCATTATTTCGCCGCCAAATTGATTAAAATAATAATCTAATATTAAATATAGAGCTTCTTTCGAGTATCCTTTACCTCTATGTATACTTTCCACTTTTATGTTTAACTCTGCTGTCTTTGTTTGATTATCATATCGATGAAAGCTCACTTCCCCTACTGGTTTATGCTCGTTAGTAAAAATTAAGCAATAGAAATTCTTTCCGTCAGTAGGCTCTACCATTTTTCGAAACCATGGCAATGCCTTTTCTTCTGATAAAAAATATGGGCCACCAATTTCGGCGGTGGTATCAATATCCGACCATAATTTATTAATATATGCAATCTCCTCATATTTTGGCGGTCTAATATACAGATTATCTCCCTGTATAATAATAGTGTTATTCATCTCCATTTATCTTCTCCTAAACTAATAGTTATTTTAATAATCTAGCATGGAATTCAACTTCCAATCGTTCTCTGAGCTAACTATCTCTAATGTTTCTATGTCAAAATAATCACTATCTGGTACCTTTACGATAATTTCATAAGCATTCTCTGTGATTTTGTTTATATCTAATAATTCTACTTGATGCCATGACTTTAACGTACTATACTCATTTAAACGAGAATGGTACAATCTATTATCCTTACTACTATATGAATTTGCTATTTGTCTAGCTACTTCATCAGTATAATACTCACTTAAATAGTTGGCTATTTCTTCTTCTGTATCTATTTCAGGACTGAAAAAACTATATTGTTCATTATCTATATCAAAATAATCATTTTCATTTTCATTATAATCTTTTAATACATCCTTATATCGTTCCATCGCTTTATCTATTAACTGTAATAGGGTACTTTCCTCTATGTTGTATTCTACTAACGCTTTATTTATTTCACTCTCAAAAAAATCATTATATAGTCTGTATTCTATTTTTATATCGTCATATGCTTGCTTTTCTTCTTTATTCATTTTCTGCTCATTTTTTAGCTGTTCTATTTGTGAAGTCAGTTCAGCGATTAATTGAGCCTTTTGTGTTATTTCTTCATTTGCACTATTTAGTTTATTTTGAACATCAATTAATTCTGCTTGAATATCCTCAAGTTTATTCTCAATTTCACTTGTTTGTGTTAACTCATCAGATTTGGATTGATTTGTACAGCCATTTAGGCTGAACAATATAATTAAACTTAGAAATAAAATTTTCTTCATCCTGTACCCCCATTTACATTTCATTTTTTACATGCTGCTTTAGAATTCTTTCCACTTCGGCTTCTTGTTTTTGATCTATCCTTAATCTGATAGAAATTAAAACCATCGTTGTCACTCCCAAAATTACCCTATATTTTGACAGTATAATATTAAAATCTTCTATTGTCACTAGATTCGACAAAACTAGTCATAATATTACAATTAAAGATAAACAAAAAAGCTTAGGGAAGTATTTTACTCACCTAAGCTTTTTCTACATTAATATTCATTTACGTATCTATATTCTTCTTATTTAACCTCTAAATAATCTGGATAATGCTCCTCTACGATATCTGCACATGTTGGACATAATCCTTCATGCTTTTTACCAACCTCTGGACTTACTACCCAGCAGCGTTCACATTTTTCTCCTTCTGCTTGAGCAACAAGGGCTTGTAATCCCTCTAGCTGCATTGCTTGTTCAGGTGCTTCTTCTCCAACCTGCTCTACATGTACATGGGACACGATAAACAGCTTATCTAAATCACTAAATTGTGCTAAACCCTTAGCTGTTTCCTCTGTTGGATAGAGATGAACGGAAGCAGCCAGTGAGTGACCAATCAGCTTATCCTTACGAGCAACCTCTAATGCTTTTAATACCTCATCACGAATATCTAAGAATTTCTCCCATTTATCCACTAATACTTGATTAATCTCTACCTCTTCCCACTTATCAAATGTAGTGAGCTGTACGCTGATTTCCTCTACACTAGGAATATGCTTCCAAATTTCATCTGCTGTATGAGGTAGAATTGGAGCTACTAGCTTAACCAAGGCAAGAAGGACTTCATATAAGACAGTTTGTACCTCCTTACGAACAGGTGCATGAACAGGTTGAATATATAAGGTATCCTTATGAATGTCTAAATAGAAGGAGCTGAGATCAACGGTGCAGAAATTATGAATCGTTTGGTATACCGTATGGAATTCATAATGTTCATAGGCTTTTAGCACCTTATCAATAACTTGCTTTGCTTGCATCATTGCAAATTGATTTAATTCGCCCATTTCATTTAATGCTACTTTATCCGTTTTTGGATCAAATCCATCCAAGTTACCTACTAGGAATCTTAATGTATTTCTAATTTTACGATATACCTCTGATATCTGCTTTAAGATATCATTGGAAATCCGTTGGTCTGCTTGATAATCAACGGATGCAACCCATAGTCTTAAAATATCTGCTCCCAATTGATCCGTTACCTTTTGTGGCTCAATGGTGTTACCTAAGGATTTAGACATTTTTCTGCCTTCGCCGTCTAAAGTAAATCCGTGGCTCAATACTCCTTTATAAGGAGCCTTTCCCTTCACTGCAACACTTGTTGAAAGGGAGGAGTTAAACCACCCACGGTATTGGTCAGAGCCTTCCAAATATAGGTCGGCAGGGAACTGTAAATCATCCCGAGTTTCTAAAACTGCTACATGACTAGAACCAGAGTCAAACCATACATCCATAATGTCTGTTTCCTTACGGAAATGGGTTCCTCCGCATGATGGACAAATATATCCTTCTGGTAATAGCTCTTCTGGCTCTTTCGCAAACCAAACATTGGTACCTTCTTTTTCCACCAAGGCTGCAACATGGTCAATTGTTTCATCGCCAATAATCGTTTCTCCACAATCCTTACAATAGAAGATTGGAATTGGAACACCCCATGTTCTTTGACGAGAAATACACCAATCCCCACGGTCAGCAACCATATTGTGTAGTCGCTGTTCCCCCCATTTAGGAATCCATTTTACCTCTTTTATTTCATCTAATAATTCTTGACGAATTTTATCAATAGAAGCAAACCATTGCTCTGTCGCGCGATAGATTACAGGCTTCTTGGTACGCCAGTCATGTGCATATTGGTGTTTAATAAACCCTAGCTTCAACAGCTTGCCATTTTCATCTAATTTCTTTGTTACTTCTTTGTTAGCATCCTCATAGAATATCCCTTCAAAGCCTGGTGCTTCCATTGTCATCTTTCCTTGATCATCAATTGGAGATAGGATGCCTAAGTTATATTGCTGCCCGACTATAAAGTCGTCTTCCCCATGTCCTGGAGCCGTATGTACACAGCCAGTACCTGCTTCTAATGTGACATGTTCTCCTAAGATGATAGGAGATGGACGATCGTAGAATGGATGCTTGGTAACTACTCCTTCAAGCTCTTTACCAGTAAATTCACTAACGATTTCAACCGCTTCAAAGCCTACTTCCTCTTTCACCTGATTTAATAATTCCTTCGCAACAACGTATTGAGTATCATTTACAGTAAACAATACATAGTCAAGCGTTGGATGTAGGGAAATACCTAAGTTAGCTGGAATCGTCCAAGGAGTTGTTGTCCAGATAACCACATTAGAACCTTCTGGTAGCTTTCCTTTTCCATCTGTCACTTCAAAGGCTACATAAATGGAGGCAGAACGCTTTTCATGATATTCTATTTCTGCTTCAGCTAATGCTGACTCAGAGGAAGGAGACCAGTACACTGGCTTTAATCCTTTATAGATCAGACCTTTTTTTGCCATTTCAGCAAAAACCTTAAGCTGCTTCGCTTCATACTCAGGCTCAAGCGTAATATATGGATTGTCAAAGTCACCTCTAACACCTAACCGTTTAAATTGACCTTTCTGATTCTCTACATACTTCAATGCATAATTTCTGCAATAATTTCTGAATTCAACTGTCCCAACCTGGCGGCGATCAATTTTTTCATTTTTAATAACTGCATGCTCAATTGGAAGACCATGAGTATCCCAACCAGGTATATACGGAGCATCATATCCATTCATTGTTTTCATACGGACAATAAAATCCTTTAGAATCTTGTTCAAAGCATGACCAATATGAATATCTCCATTTGCATAAGGAGGACCATCGTGCAAAATAAACTTAGGCTTACCCTTTTGATTCTCCTGTACCTTTTGATAAATATTTAGTTCGTCCCACCATTGTTGAATTTCTGGTTCTTTGTTAGGAAGATTGCCTCGCATTGGAAAATCCGTCTTCATTAAATTTAATGTTTTACCATAATCCACGTTCTATCACCTCTTCAGAATATATATCTTACAATACAATACCAAACGTAAATATAAAAAAACCTTCTCATCCCAAAGGGACGAGAAGGTTGCTCGCGGTACCACCCTAATAACTGATGAAAATATCATTCATCAGCCACTTTAAAGATGTAACGATTCTCACCGACTTTCCTTACTCAAATATGATAAACAAATTAGAAACAAGAAGTTCAAGGCAACGATAGTCTTGAGCAGCGGAGCGTAGTTGACCTACGTGAGCAGCAGAGAGACAAGTAACGCAGAAATTCGTAGTTTATCATTTGTTTATTTTCAGGAAAGCAACTTATGGGGGATATTTGATAGCTCATATTATCAGGCTTCCACCATTCCCAACTCGCTTTAAACATGAATACTATCCAACATGTCCCAATCATTGTTATTAAAAATTTTTCACATATATCTTAGCAAATAATTATAGCTAATTAAAATTAGAAAGTCAATAATTTACTTTTATTCACTCGTTTTCTTTATCCTTAAAGTCCACCATATCTTCTAACTCATTCCACGTTTTACTATCTAACATATCCAATTGAGCTTCTAAAAGGGTCTTAAAGCGTCTTCTGAAGATAGAGGCTCTCTTTTTCAACTCTTCCGTTTCTAATGCAATACTTCTTGATTTCATCAGCGATTCATTTATAATTCGATCTGCATTTTTTTCTGCTTCTTTTACGATTAATTGCGCTTCCTTCTTTGCGTTAGCTTTTACCTCTTCTGCAGTCTCTTGCGCTATAATAATCGATTTACTCAAGGTTTCTTCAATGTTAGCAAAATGATTTAATTTTTCCGATAATTGCACATTTTTTTCTTCAAATTCTTTATTTTGACGAATTAATGCTTCATAATCCTTAATCACCTGATCCAAAAATTCATTAACCTCATCCTCTGAATACCCTCTAAATCCCTTGCTAAATTCTTTGTTATGAATGTCTAATGGCATTAATGGCACAACAACACCTCCTGAAAGTTTTACGTATTTCATCTTACTACTCATTCGACAATAGCTACAAAAATCCTTCATTTATTTATAGTAATTTCCCTATTTTTAGACGAATTCGTTCTTTTTTCGTAATTCCTTCCTCATCTAGGAATGTAAAGCGACCAAAGCCCCTAAAGGAAACAACATCCCCTTTTTTTAATGTATAATCAATACGCTCAATAACCTGCCAATTTACTTTGAGATAGCCTCTTTTAATCCATTCTACTACTTTTGCCCTAGATTGATGGTAAAGCTGGCTAACAATCGCATCTACTCTTAATGAGGTTGTCGTTACAATAACTTGCTCAAGACGTTGATCAGGTGGACAAAGTAAATCTTGATTAATCCTCTCTAATTGAACCTTTGTGTGACCAATTTTTGAAAATTTCATTTCCACATAATCTGCCACTTCTTCTGCTATAATTAATTGATTATTGCTATCAGAAAGTAATATATCACCAAATTTTTCACGCTTTAACCCAATATTCAACAATGCTCCTAAATAATCACGATGCTGTAGAGCTTCAAATTTATTTTCTCCCTTTACTCGGAAAAAGGCCAGTCCCATATCATCTGCTTGTTGGATGTAATAATCTGGTGCAATAAGCACTCTGACTCTTTCTGCATCTACATAGCCACCATCATAAAACAGCTTCAAATCCATATAGCCATTTATTATGCTTTGAATAATAATTAACTGTCTAGGGTCGATAAAATCTGTTCTAATTGTTTGATGCGTTATAGAAGCTTTATTTGCCCAATCTATGACCTTTTCGACAAAGGGAACCTCTTCCTTACGATAATGATGTAAGATATGCTCCTTCTGCATCTATTATAAACCTCCAAGATAGGCAACGACAGTGATAACTCCCATTTCAATAAAATTAAGAGCAAATAAGGCAACAATCGGAGTAATATCAATCATTCCAAGTGGTGGAATGATCTGTCTAAATGGACGTAGATAAGGCTCAACTACCCTACTTAAAATATCTCCTATAGCTGATTCTCTCATTTGTGGAAACCATGACATTAAAATATAAGCAATAATCATCCAAGAATAGATTTGAAATAATAGTCGAATAGGACCAATTAATCCAATTAACATATACATATATTCACCTCTAGTTGTTTTTAAATTTCTTTATCCTGCATTATTTCTGTTATAGCCCCTTGAATATCGATGTTTTCAGGTGTACAGAAAAAAATACTTGGGCCAATCTTTATAATCTGACCATTTAAAGCATATACACAACCACTTAAAAAATCAACTACTCTTCTTGCCTGTTCAGTATTTATACGTTGTAAATTAACAATGACAGGTCGATGTAAACGCAAATGATCAGCGATTTCTTGTGTTTCCTCATAAGAACGTGGCTCTTGTAAAACGACCTTAATATTTTTCTGACTATGTAAAACTAAATTATTTGCTTGATGATGACCTTTATGTTTTCGACTTGGGAATTGATCCTCTTCTAGCATCTCTTCCTCTTCTTCTAAGATTTCTTCTTCCTGTAGGCCAAAAAAACCTAATATTTTTGCTTTCAATGTCATCCTCCCCCCCTTTTACTGACATTTATCATCCTAATATTACTCATTATTTTAACAGAATAGAGCCCAATCGGACAAAGGTAGCTCCTTCCTCAATAGCAATTTCAAAATCATTAGACATTCCCATGGATAATTCCTTTACTAGATAGTCAAAAATCTGCTGTTCATTTAAATAATCACGTAGTTCCCTTAAACGACGAAAGTGAGGACGAATTACTTCTATATTTTCTGTAAGTGGAGCCATTGTCATTAATCCAACAACTTCAATAGATTCAAATTGTTTTACCTCTCTAGAAAACTGGATTAATTTATCAGGATCTATTCCTGATTTGCTCTCTTCACCTGAAACGTTCACTTGTATAAAGCATTTTACTTTTATCCCTAAATACTTTGCTCTTTTCTCTATTTCCTCTGCCAGGGCTATTCGGTCAAGCGAATGAATATATTCAAATTTTCCAATAACCTGCTTCACTTTCCTTGTTTGAAGGTTCCCAATAAAATGCCATATTCCACGTTCTTGTAGCTGATCGTATTTGGATACTGCTTGCTGTGGTCGATTTTCTCCAATATGCTGAAGTCCTGCATTCAAAACCTCTTCTGTTTTTTCTACATTAACATATTTCGTAACAGCAATCACGTTGATTTCTTCTGTATCACGTCCAATTCTTTTGCAGGCCTGTTCGATTTTATCTTGTACAATTTGTATATTTGCTGTAATAGACACCATTTATTCATCCTTTCTTAGTCCAATCCATGATGCCATTCGTCCTGATACGCCTCTGTCTCTTCTATGAGAATAAAAAAAACTTGGATGACAGCTAGTACACCATGTAGAAAGTTCGATATTTCTTCGTTCAATTCCTGCATCTATTAGAATTTGTTCGTTGATTTTTTTCAAATCAAGATCAAAATGACCATTATTTTTATCCTTTATTGCACCCAATGGAACATGTTGAATGGAATCTTGTAACGGTTCTACCACCTGATTGTTTACTTCATAGCAGCATTGGCTAATGGCTGGGCCTATTGCAACCTTTATATCCATTGGACTTGAGCCAAAGGAATACTTCATCTGCTCAATCATTTTTTCTCCAATTTTTAAAACCGTCCCTTTCCACCCAGCATGTGCCAGTCCTACTACCATCTTTTTTGGGTCTAGAAAATACAGTGGTACACAGTCTGCGTAAAAGGATACAAGTAAAATATCTGGAATATTCGTTAATAATCCATCCGTTTTAGAAATTGCATCACTCTGTTGCAATCGCCCCCTTCCACGTTGCTCCATCGTTATTACTTCAACATGATTACCGTGCACTTGGTCAGCTGAGGTCCAAGCTTCAAAGGGAAAGCCAATAGATGATGCTAATTTTTTTCGATTAGCAATGACATCGAACTCATTATCCTTTACATGAAGTGCTACATTCATTGATTGATAGGGACCTTTACTCTGACCTCCGCTTTTTGTAGTAAAGCCAACACTTAATAAGGGGTTAAGTGCTTCCCATGCTGGAATAGTAAAATGAGGAATAGGTGCATGCTTCCATACAAAAGGTTCCATTTTGACACTCCTTTATCTTATATTATCATAATTAGTCTATTACATAAAAGAAAGTCACAAAAGTGTGACTTTCTCAGGTTGTAGATAAAGTTCTTTACAACCTGTCATCCTGACGATTTTTTCGTCAGTCTGTCACAAAAGAGTGCCTTTCTTTTAAAGTAGGTATTATTTAATTTTTTTTCTTAAACGGGTCATACTCGTCGCTGTTATTTTCTATTGTTCTGTAGGCTCGATCTTCTAGCTTTACTAATACAACATCAAGTCCGATTTTAATTATATTATTCCAAGGAATTATATATTCTGTTCCATTACCAAACATCCCGAAAAACTTCCCTGTTGTCGGAACAACTAATGCTTCTACTCTTCCTTGCTTTAAATCTATTTCTAGGTCTTGAACCGTTCCAAGCTTTTTCCCATCATAAATATTAATAACATCTTTTGTTTGAAATTCGGAAATTTTCAACATTATCAACCCACCTAAATATTTCTTCTTTGCTAATATATATATATGCCTATTAGGAAAAAAATGTACTAAAAAAGGTCAACCCTTTTAGGATTGACCTATTTTATGTATTTCTGCATTTGGTGGATTGCAGCCTTCTCAAGTCTTGATACCTGCGCTTGAGAGATACCAATTTCCTCAGCAACCTCCATCTGTGTTTTCCCTTCATAAAATCTCATAGAAAGTATCATTTTTTCTCGTCCATTCAAACGATCAAGTGCTTGCTTTAGTGCAATCTCTTCAACCCATTGTACATCCTTATTATTTTCATCACTAATTTGATCCATTACATAAATGGGGTCACCACCATCATGATAAATTGGTTCAAATAAGGATACAGGGTCTTGAATGGCATCTAGAGCGAATACAACATCTTCTTTTGGAACATTTAATTCTTCAGATATTTCATATACTGTAGGTTCCCGATTTTTTTGATACGTTAATGTGTCTCTAATCTGTAATGCTTTATAAGCAATATCCCTTAGGGACCGTGATACACGTATCGGGTTATTATCACGAAGATAACGTCTAATCTCTCCTATAATCATGGGCACTGCATAGGTGGAGAACTTCACATTTTGACCTAAATCAAAGTTATCAATTGCCTTCATCAAGCCTATACATCCCACCTGAAATAAATCATCGACATATTCACCACGATTATTGAATCGTTGAATGACACTTAATACTAATCTCAAATTGCCGTTAACTAACTCTTCCCTTGCTTGTCGATTACCATTGTTAAATTCAACAAAAAGCTCTCTCATTTTATCATTTTTTAAGACAGGTAGCTTTGATGTATCTACACCACAAATTTCAACTTTATTTCTTGACATTATTTTCCCCTCCTATCGGAGTACTCATTTTAGAAGTATCTCCTTAGAGGGAAAAATTTATGCTTTAGATCATTTTATTAAATTCTTTTCTTAATCGTTTAATAATTCGTTTTTCTAATCGTGAAATGTAAGATTGAGATATACCAAGCATATCTGCAACATCCTTCTGAGTTTTCTCAACTCCGTCATGTAATCCAAATCGCAATTTCATAATTACCTTTTCACGATCAGATAATTTATCCAAGGCTTTTTTTAACAATTTTTTATCTACCTCATGTTCAAGTCCTTTGGATATCGTATCATTTTCTGTTCCCAGAATATCAGAGAGCAACAGTTCATTTCCATCCCAATCAATATTTAATGGTTCGTCAAAGGATACTTCTGTTTTCACTTTATTATTTCGACGTAAGAACATCAAAATTTCATTTTCAATACATCTAGAAGCATAGGTAGCAAGTTTAATATTCTTCCCAGTATCAAATGTGTTTACTGCTTTTATTAAGCCTATTGACCCTATAGAAACAAGATCTTCAATATTAACACCGGTATTATCAAACTTTCTTGCGATGTAAACCACTAATCGAAGATTTCTTTCAATCAACATTGATTTTACCGCATTATCCACATTAGGAAGCTTTGTTAATAGAACTTCTTCTTCTTCTCTTGTCAAGGGAGGAGGTAAGGTTTCACTTCCTCCAATATAATGAACCTCTTCTGTTTTTAATCCTAAGAAAAATAAAATACGATACCAAGTTAGTAGCCACTGAATCTTCCATTTTGCTAACATGTAAGTCCTCCTATAATAAATTTACCCAGCAATTAAATCAGGGTGAATAATAGCCTGAAATGTTTGATCATTAGACAAATGTCCATAGTTTAAACCAATTAAAACTTTCGTATGAGATAATAATTGATTTTCTTCTAAATGAATAACCACTTTATCTGGACGTACTGCTAAAATAAATTGCATTTCCTTAGAAATACTTCGATATGGAATAATATGAATTCTAGATAACCATATGGAATCAATCTTCATAGATATCTTTTCAAAGATATCCAAGTTAAACTCTCCGTTTATATAAGACTCTTGAAACATGGCTGGTAAAAAATCTACATCCCTTGCTTCTAAAATCATCACTGGCTTTCTTGTAATCGGGTCATATAGCCTATTTCCTGTATCAATTAGGCCTTTACATAGATATTGCCGTTCATTCATATGTATTTCTAGATCAACAATTTTTTTCTGCTTACTCTCTTTTCTTCTAATGGAAATATAAGTACGATTAGAAAACATCCATATCCCCACAAAAGCTGCAAAAATAAAAGTTAAAATCATTCTTGGGCTAGATGATCCGGAAACATAAAACACATTAATCAC
>JAENYW010000070.1 GCA_016841555.1 Tepidibacillus decaturensis | reverse complement strand
TAGGGAAGCATACTATTTTTCCGTTTTATGCTTCATTTCTTTCAAATGATAGACAGCAAGAGGTTTTACATGACGTTAAAGGAGATGGTAAAGGTTTATATACGAGATTAGGAATGGTTGCAGGGGG
Organism: Tepidibacillus decaturensis; assembly: GCA_016841555.1. Classification (GTDB taxonomy): domain Bacteria; phylum Bacillota; class Bacilli; order Tepidibacillales; family Tepidibacillaceae; genus JAENYW01. The sequence goes on along the minus strand of JAENYW010000070.1, from coordinate 11,518 downwards.
TATATGCAAAAAAGAAGCATTTTATTATTGTCCTTATTGTGCTCAAAATGATATCGATCAATATGGAGAGCCATATATTCATCGTGAACATCAGTTACAGGGAATAGACCTTTGTCCGCACCATCACTCTCAACTTATTAGGTATCCTATCGATTTAAAGAATCGAAGTAGAATTGAATATATGCGTTTCGATGCTAAGCAAATGATTTTTTTAGAGAGAAAAGAAGTTGTTTCGCAAGGTTATCGCGCTATTCAAATGAAGCTAGCAAAGATGGCTTATCAACTGATGAAAGTAGATATAAATAAATTCTCCCGTGAAATAGTTAGTGACAAATATAGATCTCTTCTAAGGGAACGGAATTTAATTACAGCGTCGAATAGAGTAAGACAGGAGGAGCTATTCATAGCATTTACAGCCAAATTTCCTAAAGGATTTTTAGAATTATACGAATCTGATATTAATATGGACGATGAGTATAATTGGCTGAAAGTTTTAACACGCAATTTAACACGCCATGTTCATCCATTTCGGCATCTTTTGTTCTTATATTTTTTAGATGAAGATGTAGAATCATTTTTGCAAGTGAATGCAGATAAAGGTCCTTTTGGGAAAGGCCCATGGCCATGTTTAAACAAAGCAGCATCGCACTACAGAGAGAACGTTATATCAAATGTAGTTGTTTCAAGAGATTTTAAAACAAATAATCCAATAGGTACATTTGAATGCTCATGTGGTTTTATTTACGCAAGAAAAGGTCCAGACAAAATTGAAGAAGATAAGTTTCGTATAGGAAAAGTAAAAGAATTCGGGGGAATTTGGAAATTAAAATTAAATACATTAGCTCAAGATGGTACTTTAAGTTATAGAGAGATTGCAAGAAAACTTGGCGTTGATTCAAAAACGGTAAAAAAGTACTTAGAAGAAGAAAGAGAAGAAGGTCCACAAAGTAAGATACATAATACAATGCTAAGTCAATACAAAGAAGAATTACTTGAAAAACTTTTTAATAATCCTACTTATTCAAGAACTCAAATACAAAAAGAATATCCAAAACAATATATGTATTTGTATCGCTACGATAAAGAATGGTTATTTGAATATTTACCTAAGCAATTCAAGAAAGCATCTGTTAATAAAGTCGTAAATTGGTCTGCAAGGGATAAAGAGTATTATAAACAAATAGAACAGCTCTATAAGGAATTAATGGAACTAGAAAAACCAGTAAGGATAACAACTTCGCTTATCGGAAGACGCTTAGGGATACTTTCAAATTTAGAAAAAAATATAGACAAGCTACCACGTTGTACAGAACTTTTAAATAAAATTACGGAATCCGTACAACAATTCCAAGTAAGACGTTGTTGCAACATTATTGATCAGAAATTAAAAGAGCAAGAAACGATTTTACTTTGGAAAGTTCAACGTATTGCTGGAGTGAAATCACATCATTTTCATGAGATTAAGCCGTACTTGGTGGAGTACTTATCTAACAAGCAGGAAGTGAATAGATATGAGTAATCAACAAGTTAAAATACCATGGCCTTTTGATAAAGATGAAAAAGCCCAACTTATATGGCTAGGAGATCCTTTTCGTCATCTAAATAAGATGATGTGTTATGCATATTTTCGTTCAAATGGTGGTACAAAAAAAATTATGCTGGATTGGGGAACATTACCGGCTTTGGCAATTCAACATTTTTATGTTAATGGTGATATTAGAAAAAGTATTTCACCAAGTGGAATAGGTGAAATTGATATGACAATTTATCCAAATGTGGTGAATAGATATGAGAAAGCGTGGCACATATATGGTAGTAAAGATAAAGCAACTTCTCGTAGCTTTATTTTCCCATTCGATGGGAAGACAGTGATCTTACCAGTAATTGAAGTAATTAGAAGTATATTAGCACCAAACCGATTTTTATTATACCGCTTGTATGAGTCCAATTCTTTCCCACAATATTTAATTGAATCATATGAACCTAATAAGATACATCTTAGTTTCTCATCTCAATATGAATTGAAATATACGAAACCTGAATTTCTTTTCCATTTAGTGTGGTTGTTAACGAACAGTGATGTACGGCAAATATTCGAGAATTTAGCTTATTCATGGTTTCAAGACGGTTTTTTTAACTTTGAATGGGATTTTAGACAACCTATTAGTTTTACTGCTCGTGTTAAAGAATCTGAAAAATCAATGACTATATTACAAATCGTTTCCGTTAAAAACAAACATATTCCATTTGATGAAATTTCAATTTCTCATCCAGGAATATTTGAACAAGAGAAATCAAGTGAACCTAAAAAGTATACTTTCAGAAATATTAAGGAAAAAGGTGAGGATAAAGGTTTTACATTAGATGAAAAAATGAATGGATCTACTGAAGATTTTGACTTAATAGAAATGAATAAGCAAAAACATGAATACAATACGGTTCCTAAAGTTACTAAAATAAAAACAAAACTAATTAGACAACGGACTAAAGAAGACAAAAATACCAAGAAATACTATGGTAATGACAGTGGTATTCGTTCAACTGCAGATGTAGGCGGTCAGCAATTAGCAAGAGGGTTAGAACATAAGATGTTACATGAAATTCAGACGCAGGGCGAATTACAGGATTTTATTAATGTTTTAAAAGAGTTAGAGCATTACCCACAAATAAAAGCTATCCGTATTATTTTGGATGTATTGCCAAAAGGTTTAGGTGAACGTAAATTCACGATGTTAAGTGATGGTGTTACTAGAAGGAAATATGTAATTGCTGAAGTTTATATGGTCAATGGATTCAAATATAAAATTGTTGAGTTGGAACGAGAGCAACATTCATTATCAATATTAATATTATCCGAACGTACTATGGTTAATTGGCAGTCTATTTACGATCGTATATTGCTGAATGTTGTTAACGATAGTGGTACCTGGACCAGTAACTCGTTAAAAGCTATTGAAAAGCAAGGTGTAATCATTATGAAATTAAAACATAGTAGCAAAGGTATTCAGCACAGAGCTCAGTTGTTGCTAAAGAAATTGATATAAAGGATATTATTCCTTATCTGTCGTGTAAAAATGAGTGCTCTTTTTGTAGCGAAGGGTGTTTATTTTTCTTTATTACCAAATATAAAGCGAATGGTTCTGATAAATGAATCTGAATAATATTTTAGTACACAAAAATAAAATATGTATTACATATTGCATTTATGTAAGGTGTTTGGTAAAATTAGGACAAGTAATTGGGGGTGTCTTCCAAATGGCTAGTATAAATGAAACGTTTATTGACAGATCAGTACATAGTATAAGAATTAATGATCAACTTGTTAAGGTTGCAAAAAACACAGGTATTCCACTTAGTGGTGTAGTCGAAAGTTGTTTAACTCATTATGCTTGTTTGGATGATGAGCATAAGATACGCTTTCTTATTGAAAATGACCCTGATAAAGTTGATGAAAAAAAAATAAATGAACCTGAGTTTAATTACGCTGACGAGGCTATTTCAAAAGCAAAAGAGGAATTAGGAAATAAGAACACTAAAAGGACTAGTAATAAATTACTAATAGCACTTGGGTTAACATTAATATTAGCATTCTTTTTTAGAAAAAAAGAATAAAAGATTTTAATTTTAGGAGTGATATTGAAAAAGGAGGTGATACATATGGGAGCAAAGGTAGGTTTAGCTGTTGGAGGTGGAAAAGCCTATGCTATTCCAGTTAATTCTATATTCACAACTGTTATTGTTATTTTTTCTCTTGGCTTTTTTTATTCTAGATACAATGAAAATAAAAAAAACCAGGGTGCAACCTGGTTTTGGGATAAGTAGTCCCAGTAACATTCCTATAATTTGATTGTATATCAAAATTAAATTAAATAAAAGAATTAAATATCACTCCTAGTCTTTAAAGGTAGAAATTATTAATTTCTATCTTTTTCTAAATGAATGAAATGATAGTTTATAAGAATAGAATTGTGCATTATAGTCTTGTAGGTGAAAATAAAAGAAAAATAAAATATGCTTTAATTAGGCTGATATATGGAGTGTCAGTATAAATTAATCAATTACGTTTTACTTTAAAAAAAACATTTTTTTTCAAAACAAGATAATATAAAATTGGAATTAGAAAAATTTTTAGAAAAGATGGCATTATACCAATAAAGAAAGACAAAAATTTACACATCACTTTCTACAAATAGTAACTAAAAATAAACTTGGTAATTTATGTTACTGAAACTTTATCTTTTTTATCTAGAAGGAGTATGCGAAGATATTAAAATATAGCAAAGAGGAAAATTAATTATAATCTTCTCATATAGCAAGATGTGAAGATTTTGTAGATTATTTACCAAAAGAGGAGAACGAGAATGATTAAAGATAAATTAATTCGTAACGAAAACGCAAAGCCAAATTTAAGAGAAATTGAAAAACTTAAAAGCGATTTTCCACAGTTCTTTGATAAAGATGGAAGCTTCTTAATGGATCAATTTAAAGAAATGTTGGCAACTGATAAAGTTGAAATTAATAAAGAGGGGCATGAGTTACGCTTTTTAGGAAAAAGCTATGCAAAGTATCAGACCTCAACAGACACAAAAACAGTAATTACTCCTGATGTGAAGCATAATTCCGAGGTAAATCATAAAGATAGCGATAATATATATATCATTGGAGATAATCTTGATGCTATCAAACATTTACTTCAATCATACTCAGGGGAGATAAGGTGTATTTATATTGATCCACCTTATAATACAGGCTCCGATGGGTTTGTATATCCAGATAATTTTGAATTTACAAAGGAAAGTTTGGCAAATACTATTGGAATTGAAGAAGATGAAGCAGAACGAATATTGAATATGAGGGGAAAAAGCACTCATTCTGCCTGGCTAATGTTTATGTACCCAAGATTAATGTTGGCTCGAGATTTGTTAAATTATAATGGAGTGATATTTATTAGTGTTGATGATAATGAACAAGCTAATTTGAAATTGTTATGTGATGGAATATTTGGGGAGGAAAATTTTATCTCACAATTAATTGTTGCTTCAAACTCCGCAAAAAATAATTCTAAGTATGTATCAACCTCACATGAATACGTTCTAGTGTACTCAAAAAATGTTGAATTATTAGGTGATGACTGGAAAGTAAAGAAGAATAATGTTGATGAGTTCGTTAAACGCGCAAATCAATTAGTATCTAGAAGTCTTTCTAGCGAAGAAATCCACAGCGAATTATTGGAATTAGTAAAATATCCTAGATTTTATGATTTTGACCATTATACGTATGCAGATAAGAAGGGAGTTTTTAGAACAGATAATGCTGGGGGAGTTACAAACGGGAATTATTCAACAGAAATTATACATCCAAAAACTCAAAAAACATGCGCTAAACCATCAGGTGGATGGAGATATAAAGAAAGTGAAATAAAAAAAATGCTTAGGGAAGATATGTTTTATTTTGGTGAAGACGAATCAGTTATTCCTCAGCCTAAAAGGTATTTACAAGACTATCTTACGCAAGTACCAAAATCGACGTTGTTCTTCGATTCTCAATCATCAACAAAATGGCTAAATAATCAAAATATACCTTTCGCTTTTGCTAAACCTGTTGAACTAATAGAATATTTAATTTCGATGTTACCAAGTTGTAATGTTGTTCTTGATTTCTTTTCAGGTTCAGCAACCACAGCACATGCTGTAATGCAGTTAAATGCTAAAGATGGGGGCAATCGTAAATTTATTATGGTTCAGATACCGGATAAAATTGATAAAAAAAATGAGGCGTACAAAATAGGATATAAAACAATAGATGAAATCGGTCGTGCTCGTATTAAAGAAGCGGCTGCTAAAATCGAAAAAGATACTAGTGCTAAAATTGACTATGGGTTCAAACTATACCGTTTGAATGAACCAAATCAAAATATATTAGATAAGATTGTTGATTTTGACCCAGTATCTACACTTGTAGTGGACGATATGACAAAAATATTTGAATTTGATAGCATACCTGGCAAAGAAACTATATTGACTACATGGTTAAATCAAGATGGATATGGTTTAACTTGTATAGCGAAAACAATGAAATTAGCGAATTACACTGCCGAAATCTATCAAGACAGTTTATATATCATTAATGCAGGATTACAATCTAAAGATGTTATGGAACTTATTAAAGTAATTGAAAATAACACAATTAAAATTTCAAGAGTTGTCATTTACCCATACTCTGTGGTTTTTAATGTCCTTCATGAGATGAAAAAGAACTTGTCTAATTTAAGAAATAGCAAGTCAGTTACAGTGATTGAGAGGTATTAATATGGAGATTCAATTAAAGCAATTATCTCATCAAACTGATTGTCTGAATGCTATCTGCAAGGTGTTTGATAGAGTTGAAATTGCAGTTAACAATTCAATTTATCAAAATCCCATAATAAATTTGGCAGATGAACAATTTGCTAAAAATATTGAAGAAATTTGGAATGGTAATCTTGAAGGTTTACAACCTATACCTAATTTTATGAGGAGTAAAGTAGATGATGGTATTTTGGGTATCGATGCAAAACTTGAGACAGGAACCGGAAAAACATATGTTTACACCAGGTTGATGTATGAGCTTCATAAGAGATATGGATTTAATAAATTCATACTATTAGTTCCTTCGACGCCAATCAAGGAAGGTACTCGTAAATTTATAGAAGCCGATTATTCGAAAAAGCATTTTGCGGATTTGTATCCCAATAATACTTTAAAGTTAGAGGTGCTGAATGCTCAAAATTATAAAAAAACAGGTCGTAAGATGTTCCCAAGTAGCATTACAGAGTTTGCACGTAGCAGTCGATTAGAAAAGAATCGTATCAATGCTTTATTAATGACTGATAGTATGCTTTTATCCAAGAAGACAATGGGGAAAGATGATTATGATCAGACTTTACTGGGGACATATACACAACCTTATAGAGCTCTAGAAGAAACAAAACCAATTGTGATAATTGATGAGCCACATCGTTTTAAACGTGAGAATAAGGCTTATCAATGTATTATACAGAAATTAAAGCCCCAATGTATTATTCGATTCGGTGCCACTTTTCCTGATGTCCCTAAAAGTAATGAAAAGGATTATAACAACTTAGTCTACAATTTGGGCGCTTGCGAAGCCTTCAATGAGAATTTAATTAAGGGTGTCGCTGTGCAGACTTTAGAGAATACGGATGCTGATGATGCTAAAATTAAATTGATGGAAATTATTAATAAGCCAAAATCCTGCGTGTTTCGTAATGAGAAGACTAAGAAAAGTTATAAATTGGCTATAGGAGACTATTTAAGTATTGTTGATGATAATTTTTCTGGTATTACTGTAGAAGCCATTGGCAAGACAGATGATGCGGACATTAAGAAGGGTGTAACCTTATCGAATGGGCATATCCTAACAGTAGGAGATATTATTTTTTCTTTTATATACGGGGCAACTTACCAGGAATTGATGCTAAAACAAGCAATTGATAATCACTTTAAAACTGAAAAAGAAAATTTTCTTCGTGGAAATAAGATTAAAACTCTGTCGTTATTTTTTATTGACAGTATTTACTCTTATCGTGGTGAAGAAAATGACGGGCACTTAAAAATGCAGTTTGAAGAACTATTAGAAAAGAAGATAAAACAAGAAGTAGATGTGATTAATAGACAGGTAGGACCTGGTAAAAAATCGCTAGAATACCAAGATTATTTAATTGCTTCTTTGGCTGATATAAAGAAAACTAATGGTGGTTATTTTGCTGAGGATAATTCAAAATCTGACGAAGATATCCAACACGAAGTGGATAAGATCTTACGAGAAAAAGAATCCCTCTTATCCTTTAAAGATGAAAGTGGCAAATGGAATACCTTGCGTTTTATTTTCTCTAAATGGACTCTTCGAGAAGGATGGGATAATCCTAATGTATTCCAAATCGCTAAATTGCGTTCAAGTGGGAGTGAAATCAGTAAAATTCAAGAGGTAGGTAGAGGATTACGGCTCCCTATAGATGAATATGGTAATCGTATTTCAACAGAACAGTTTTATTTGACTTACTTAGTGGACTTCTTAGAAAAGAATTTTGCAGATAGCTTAGTTAGTCAAATTAATGAAGATGCTCATGTAGCAACAAGTATTAAAGCAATGTTGGGCAGGGTTGCTAAGGAGAGAAACATTGACGAAAATATATTGTTTGCAGAGTTATTGATGGGAGGTTATGTGGATAAAGATTTGAATATAAAGCCTGATAAGCGAGCTGAAATGATGGAACGTTATCCTGAATTCAATACTGGGTTGCAGTTTGATAAAGTTATTGATGAATCCAAAGGCAAGAGAGGAACCGTTAAAATACGACCAGAACGCTTTAATGAAATCAGGGAACTTTGGAGTAAGATTAACCAGAAGTATTACCTAAAGTTGGATGAGATCTCTTCAGAGGAACTACTTGATTGCGTTATGAATATCTTAGATAAGGATATATATGAGAAGCAAATTATCTATACAAAAGAAAAGCGCACAGAAAAAGGTGATGATAAAGTTTTATTGAAAGAAAAAGTAGCTGGTTATAATGTGCTTGAAGATGTTATGCCTTATAGTGAATTTTTGAAGAAAGTACATAGCAGTACTAGCCTTCCACTAAATGTTATTCATCGAAGCATGGTTAAGAAAAATGCAGAAAGTGCTTTACCTAAAGATTTTTTCAATAAAGCAACTATGCAAAACTTTATACTAGCTTTTCAAGAATGGTTAGAGAATGCCTTTATCAAGAGATTTAGTTATAAAAAAATAGATGTGGATTCATTGGAAACAGCTTTAACAGATATAGAAGGTAATGTGAAGGAAAGTATTACACAAGGGATTATTGGAATTATGAAAGATGACGGTTTAAAGGTACCGAGTAAATTTTTATTTGATAACTTTGTTTATGATTCTCCGAAAGAAAGAGAAACCATCGAGAAGAGTGATATTGATGAAGTAATAGTTTTTGGAAAGATTCCTCGTAGAAGTATCCAGGTACCATTGTATTGTGGGGGTACTACTAGCCCGGATTTCATGTACGTGCTTAGAAAACAAGATGGTGACTACGTTATTAACTTTATTGTGGAAACCAAAGATGTGAACACACAAAGTGCTCTTCGTAATGAAGAGACAATGAAAATTGAATCAGCTAAAGTATTCTTCAAAGCTATGCAAGAAGATGGCTTGAACGTATCATTTGAGAAACAATTGAAAAATGATGACATTGTTACGATGATTAAGAAATTAGTAGAAAAATGATCAAGCGTTTTTTGAAAAAGAGCTAGTTATAGACTAGCCCTTTTTTTGTTTGGATTCTAGTAATTGCTAAACCAAAAATTAATAGAAAAATTTTTTATTCCAAGAACAACAATCTAAGTTATCTGAAAAAGTTAATAAGTATAGCAATACAGATCAATGCATCTTTAATTTGTTAATAAATAAGAATGTATTTTTCAATTCTTAAAGGAATATAAAAATAATTGTCGAATATTGGGGATATATTCTAAAGTTAGTGGTATTTGATATCTTATTGAATTAGATGGGTTTTATATATAGTAGCAGGGGAGAGATAAAATGATTCTATCGAAGCTATAAGTGGGCTATTCACAGATATACTTATACCTTTCGGCAAAAATTTATAAATTAAAAAGTTATTACTTTAAACGAAGAATAAGCACTGGATTATGGTGTGATTTACAAAATGTAAAAATAAACCTGATGGGGGTGGTCAAGTGTATATTTCAAACTTAAATATTACAGGATATAAAAATTCTAAAGAGAAGTCTGTAGTAAAGCTCAACAAAGGGCTTAATGTTTTGGTCGGGGAAAACGGATCTGGAAAGACTACAATTATTAATGCACTGAGACTTATACTCAGAGAGAATGAGTTTTCATATATGAATATTAATGAGGATGACTTTTATGTATCACTGGATAAAAAATATTCAGCTCCGGATATAAGAATCGATCTCACATTTGAATCATTAACTTCAGATGAACAGGTAACATTTCTAACATGGTGCGACGCAGGTTTTAATGCTCAGCTGCATTTAGAAGTAAGTTCAACTCCTAATAGAAAAGGATATTACAAGAAAGAAATTTGGGGAGGTTCATCTAAATCAAGCATTTTCGAAGAAGAAACTTTTGAGTATATTGATTGTATTTACTTACCACCTCTCAGAGATGCTGAGGAAAAGCTGGTTAATGGGAGAAAATCGAGACTCGCTCAACTATTAAAAAAACAGTATGGTGAAAATAAAGAAACTCTTGTACAGAACGTAAATGATTTTAATAAGAAAATAACAAGTAATACTGATAAAAAATATAATGAAATAGAAACCGCTAAAACCAATATTAATAATAAACTAATGGAAACTTTGGGCAATCGTCTTGGACAAAGTGTTAATTTGCAGTTTGCTGAAACAACATTTAATAAAATCGTTGAGAGTATAAAAATGGTATTTTTTCCTGGTATTCAACAAAGTGATCCAGATAAGTTCAGAGATATTGTTACTAATAGCCTTGGATACAACAACTTGTTATATATAGCTACTGTGTTTGCTGAGTTAGAATTATTAAAAGATAATAATATGATGACCGTGTTATTAATAGAGGAACCGGAAGCACATTTGCATCCTCAACTTCAAGTGAAATTTATAAAATATTTAGAAGAAATAACTCAAGAACTTAAGAATATACAGGTAATTATTACATCACATTCACCTGTACTCGCTTCATCTGTTGATATTCATAATTTAATTCATGTTGTAGAAGATAGCGGGAAAATTATTACCACTTCTCTAAGAGATATAGATTTAGGTGAAAGTAAAAGTTATTTAAATCGTTGGTTGGATGTTACTAAATCTACATTGTTATTTTCAAAGGGTTTAATTCTCGTTGAAGGTATAAGTGAAGCAATGCTTATTCCCTCTTTTGCCAAAATTGTTTTAGCTAAACATAATAAAGAAGCATTAAATGATTCAAAAATGTTATTACCAAATTCTTTAGAAGAGGCAGGAGTATCGACAATTAATATTAACGGCATTAACTTTAAGCATTTTATAAAACTATTTTCAAATTTTGGTGATTCTAAAGGCAAAGATAAGCTACCGATTTTATGTGCTGGTATAACAGATAATGATCCTCCAAAAGATAAGATTACAGTTTTAGATAAGAACGGGGATCAAGTATTAAATGGGCAGGGTAAACCCGTAATAGAATCATACGAAGTATATCCAACTCCTAGTAATCCTTCTATAGGAGCTAATAGTGCGCTTGAACTGATTGACGATATAAGAAAGAGTGAGTGGGCACGACTATATAGTTCACCATTAAAGACATTTGAATATGATCTGTTAATGGAAGGAAATATCAAAAAAATGACGCAAATCCTTCAAGATATCTGGACAACAAAAAAGGAAAATGTAAATAGTATGTGAAATACCATTATTGAAATTAATAACAATTATTCAGATGAAAATTCCCTGAGGGAACA
>JAENYW010000069.1 GCA_016841555.1 Tepidibacillus decaturensis | reverse complement strand
AGCGATACTGGTATTGGAATGACAAAGGAAGAGCTTGAGGATAACCTTGGTACTATCGCTAAAAGTGGTTCATTAGCTTTTAAAAATGAAAATGAAATGAAGGATGGACAAGAAATCATTGGTCAATTTGGTGTGGGCTTTTATTCAGCCTTTATGGTAGCAGATTCTGTTACTGTCATTACCAAAGGATTAGGCAGTGATGAAGGGTATAAGTGGGAATCTCAAGGTGTAGAGGGCTACACAGTTGCACCATTTGAAAAAACGGAATTGGGTACAGAGGTTATTTTAAAAATCAAAGAAAATACAGAGGATGAAAGCTACGATGAGTATTTAGATGAATACCGATTAAAAGCGATTATCAAAAAATACTCTGATTTCATTCGCTATCCAATAAAAATGGATGTTATCGAACAAAGACCAAAAGAAGGCAGTGAAAATGAATTTGAGGAAGTGCAAGAGGAACAAACGATTAATAGCATGGTTCCGATATGGAGAAAGAATAAAAATGAACTTACACCTGAAGATTATGAGAATTTTTATGCGGAAAAGCATTACGGCTTTGATAAGCCTTTAACACACATTCATATTATTGTTGATGGTGCCGTAAGATATAATTCCATTTTATTTATCCCAGAGCAAATTCCATTTGATTATTACTCAAAGGAATTTGAAAAAGGGTTAGAACTGTATTCCAACGGTGTATTAATCATGGAGAAAAACGCTGATTTACTTCCAGATTATTTTAGCTTTGTTAAAGGAATGGTCGATTCAGAGGATCTATCCCTTAACATTTCAAGAGAGCTATTACAGCATGATCGACAATTGAAGCTTATTGCCAAAAACATTAAGAGTAAAATTAAGAGTCAATTATTAGACCTGTTAAAAAATGATCGAGAAAAATATGAGAAGTTCTATAACTCCTTTGGCAGACAGTTAAAATATGGGGTATATAGTGATTTTGGAAGTCATAAAGAAGACTTACAGGATTTATTGATGTTCTATTCATCAAAGGAGAAAAAGCTAGTCACCATAGAAGAGTATGTTGCCAGAATGCCTGAGGATCAAAAATATATTTATTATGCTTCGGGAGAAACCATTGAAAGAATTGAAAAACTACCACAAACAGAGGTAGTAGCAGAAAAAGGCTATGAGATATTATACTTCACAGATGAAGTGGATGAATTCGCAATCAGAATGCTGATGACATATAAAGAGAAGGAATTCAAATCTGTTTCAAGCGGCGATTTAGGAATTGAAGAAGAGAATCAAGAAAATACAGAGTCAGAAGAGAAGGAAAACAAAGAGCTTTTTGATTATATGAAGGATATATTATCCGATAAAGTAAAGGAAGTTAGAATATCTAAAAGATTAAAATCTCACCCAGTATGCTTTGCTACTGACGGAGAAGTATCCATTGAAATGGAAAAAATATTAAAAGCAATGCCAGATGGCCAAAATATAAAAGCAGATAAGGTACTAGAAATTAACATCAATCATGAGGTATTCCAGTCACTGAAAAATGCCTTTGAACAGGATAAGGAGAAATTAAATCTATATACAAACCTATTGTATAATCAAGCACTACTGATTGAAGGATTACCTATTAATGATCCAGTAGATTTCACAAATGATATTTGCAAAATAATGGTGTAGAATCTTAATAGGCGTACATATACAAGATGTTATTCACAACTTGTATATGTACGCCTTTTTGTATGGTAATGTAAAAATCAGGACATGGAACGAATGAAGAGAAAAAACTATAAAAAAATAGAATGATGGATACATCAAATTTATAAAGCGACATTTTTCACTATATATTATTAGGGATAACTCTTTTTATCTTAAAGATAAGGGGTTATCCCTTATTTATATAACTCGATATCCATTATCTAGCATATTTTTTATATATATTATAAATTGTATATAATCAGAGATTCTATTATACTATTATTGATAGGATATTATTTTTAGAATGATAGAATAGATGTATCCTAATGGGTGGGAGGAAAAAGGCCAAATGGATAATACACCAGTAGAAGTACAACAAGAATTGATTCAATCAAGACAACATACAAGAAGGAACTCTCTTAGAAATATAATCGTTACCAGCATTCTATTAATTCTATCTTTAAGCTTATGGGGGAGTTTGCTATATGGAGGGTATTGGTTAGCCAATCAATATATAAATGAAAGTAGAGTATACATTGATACGAAGGTAGAACAAATAGAAGAGCAGAATCAACAGCAAATAGAAAACGTAAAAGCATTGCAAACAGAGCTCGATAAGGTACATGAGGAGCTAATAAATATTAAGGATGAGCTCGTTTATATCCAAGAATACTTAGCATTAACAGGGGAGACCTTAAATGGTACAGATAAGACAAAAGAAGCCTTGGATAAACGTATTGATCAATTAAATGCTCAATTATCTGACTTGCAGGCTTCTATTCAGAGACTAGAGGATGCTGCAAATGATTAAGTATTTGGGGGAAGATATAAGTTGATAATTTAACCACCTTGGTATTCATATTCCCTAAGGTGGTTTTTGCTATTGCAAAAAGAGTTTCTTTTTTCATGGTATGCTGAAGATTTAATCTTTTCTTTAATTATAGTTAAGAAGGGTATATGTCATAAAATGTAGAAATGTATTGATAGAATAAAATCAATAATCTATATTTTAATTGTATGAGAGGATACCATATGCTAATAAGATGGAACCAATTGTGGAATAAAAAAGCATTCACTTATGAAAAAAAGGTCGTATTTATTATAATAATAGCAATTCTATTATTAATAGGTGTTGGCTATTTTTATTATGACTTATACCAGTTATACAATCATGAAAATTATTTAGCCATACATACGCTATTAGAATTTTTTATTGTTCAGGTTTCTTTGCTTATTGCAATTAAAGGATGGATTATTTTACCTTATAATAGGTCCAGTAGGCGCCTACTGATAAGTACGCTTTTTCTTGCTATTGGATTATTATTTCTATTACATGCCTTAACCTATGAAGGGATGCCTTTTTTTATTACTACTAGCTCTATAGCTAAATCTATTTGGTTTTCGAAAATAGCTAGTATAACGGAATCTATAGGTCTTTTATGGATTCTCTCAAGAAATAATTATCGTATAAAGAAAGCTAGAAGAGTGATTCCATTTAGTCTATCATTTTTATATTTTGTGTTGATTTCAATTCTTATTTTTGTTTTTGAGTCTTTCTTACCACCTTTATACATAAGCGGTCAAGGAGTAACACTGTTGAAAATTGGAATAGATTATTTTATCATTCCAATAAATATTGCTACCATTATTATTGTGTTTAATAGCTATAAAAATGGAAAAAATAAATCAGATTTATCATTGATGGCATCTTTATTTTTTATTTTACTTAGTGGTTTTACGTTTACTATCTTCCATCAAGTTAATGATCTCTATCATTTTTTGGCTCATGTATATAAATTTATTGCCTATTATTATTTACTGAAGGCGCTTTATATAGATTCTTTTCAAGAGCCATTTAAACAAAAGAAACAAGCTGAACAGAATTCAATGAAAAGTGAACAGCAGCTTCGTTGGGCGTTAAATCATATTCCAGGGGGATTTATTGCGATAGATAAACAATTAGAAGTAACATTAATTAATCCAACTGCTAAAATGTTATTTGAAAAGGATCTAGGTCTAACAAATCTTTTGGGACAAAATTATCTAAATTTATTAAAAAGTAGGGGGATTGGGGAAGAGAAAAGCCATCTGATAATGGCAATAAAGGAAAAAAAGATAAGTGATAAAGAGAAGATGAGGCTGTTTGATAATGTCTTTTTAAACGATGCTGCTCCAATTATTGATCCTCAGTCACAGGAAGTATTAGGTGCAGTCAATTATTTTATTGATATTACAGAGGAAGAATTAGAGAAGAAAAAGCGAGAGCAATTGCTTGTTAAATATTTAAATCAATCAAAAAATTTAGAGCGATTAATTGATGCAATTCCTGTGATGTTTTTAGCAATTGACCAGGAAGGGAAAATAATAGCTACCAATGAAAAGATGTCGCTAGGATTGATCCAAGTTAGTTCTCAATCAGAATTTATAGGGAAGCATTTTGATTTTATTTGTGATTATTTCGATATGAAATTCGATGAATCAGCACTATATAGAGCGTTACAGGGGGAGGAAGTACGAAACATACATATTAAAGTAAAGGAGTGTAATTTTTTAGTTAATGCCTATCCAATTTATTGTACAGAAAAAAAAGAGGTTTTTGGAGCTATTGCTTTATATCAAGATATAACAGAGCTAGAAATTCTAAGAAATGAGATGGAAAATCTGGAACGACTAAATCTTGTCGGACAGATGGCAGCAAGCATTACCCATGAAATAAGGAATCCAATGGCGACAATTAGAGGATTTGTTCAATTGTTACAACAACAGAAGAAAAAGCCGTCTCAAAGCTACTATAAGATAATTATTGACGAATTGGATCGAGCCAATAGTATCATTAGTGATTTTTTATCCTTATCCAAAAATCGAATTGTAGAAATGCAGGAATATAATTTAAATGACATCATCTCTGAGCTTTATCCTATTATTTTAGCTGAAGCAAACATACAAGGTCAATTTGTTGATATAGATTTAGATAACGCGTTACAGAATGTTAAGTTAAATAAAAGAGAAATTATTCAAATGATTTTAAATCTTGTTCGTAATGCATTTGAAGCGATGGAGAAGGGTGGTAGACTTACTCTTATAACCAAAAAGGAAGATGGTAAGGTACATCTATTTATAAAAGATACTGGAATTGGTATTTCAAAGGAAATTTTAGATAAATTATTTCAACCCTTCTTTACGACAAAGGAAGGTGGTACAGGTTTAGGACTTGCAGTTACTAAGAGTGTAATTGAAAAACACCATGCTCAAATGGAGATTGAATCAGTGGAAGGAAGCGGAACAACCTTTATCGTAATCTTTAAGCCTATTATGTAGAATAAAAACTGCAACATATTTTGGAGTTCATCGTCTATTATATAGAATGAAAGGAGTGGAACGATAATGAGGAAATATGTTGGTTTTTTAATACTTGTCGTGTTAATAATTGTAAGTGCAGTTGGATGTACATCAATTACAATGGGTAAGGATTTTTTTTCGGAAGAGAACGGACAGAATGAAAAGAATACTTCTTCTGAAACAATCATGCTAGAAGAAATAAATGATATAAACCAATTACCAAAAGAAGTAACTAAGCTATTGAATCAATTGTCTAAAAACAGAGGATATACAATAATAAAAAGCGAAGAAGACACTTTTCTTTTATTTGTAGCTTTAGGGGAAAAATCGACAGGCGGATATAGCCTTAAAAGGAAAGAGTTAAAAATAGAAAATGAGTCTATTACTGTAGTCATTGAAGAGATAGAGCCTGCTCCTGGAACAATGGTTACAGAAGCGTTTACCTATCCTCATAAGATATTTTGGTTAAAAGGGAATTTGAAGGATATCAATCAAGTAAAGGTTATCAATCAGTATGGAGAAAGCTTTCCAATGATTAATTTAGGGATCACTCAGAACGAGAAATAATACTATTTTTAAAAAAAGAAATAATGAACATTGATCTAAGCTTCAGGTATCGTTGATAATGATATCTAAAGCTTTTTATTTTACATTTTCAGGGTATCAAAAAGGATGAATTAGGAACATTTTGAGATATGGTTTTTTTATAAAGTATTTTTCAATCGATAGGTTTAATGATAAACTTATAGATAAGAATGATTCCTATTTGACTTAAGTACATAAGCAAAAAGGTAATAGGGATAACTAATTTTTTGGGGAGGTATTTAGATGGAAATAGGTAACGTTTCATTAAGAAACAATTTCATGATGGCTCCTGTAAAAACTGGCTATGGAACAAAAGAAGGAATGGTTACAAACAAACATATCACGTTCTATAAGAGAAGAGCTAGACATATTGGGGCGATTATTCCTGAACCGTTTTTTATTGATTCAAGAGTAAAGGAATTACCAACTCAGCTAGGAATTGACCAAGATGACAAAATCGAAGGCTTAAAACAATTGACTAAGGCAATACATCAAGAGGGAGCAAAGGCAATTGCTCACATTAATCATCCTGGTAGAATGGCAAATCCTAAGCTACCGGGGAATATTTATTTGTCTTCTTCTGCGCAGGCTTGTGAAAACGGTGGAAAACAACCAGAGTCTTTATCAAAGGAAGGAATCGAAGAAGTAATTAATCTATTTAGACAAGCAACAATTCGAGCAGATAAAAGTAATTTTGATATGATTGAGCTTCAGTTTGGGCATGGATATCTCGCAGCACAATTTTTATCTCCTAAAGTGAATCAGCGATCTGATGAATATGGGGGATCATTTGATAATCGTACTAGATTTGCTTTAGAGGTATTAGATGCTGTAAAGCAAGCGGTTAGCTTACCTATTATTGTACGGATTAGTGGTTCGGAAATGATTGAGGGTGGTATTGATTTGGATGAAATGAGTCAATTTGCAAAGCTACTTGAAGAAAAGGGTGTAGCAGCTATTCATGTATCTGCTGGCTCTGTTTGCTCCACACCACCATGGTATTATCAATATATGGCTATACCAAAGGGGAAAACTTGGAGTATGGCAGGTGCTATTAAAAAGAATATATCTATCCCAGTAATTGCAGTAGGACAAATTAATAATTTTGAAGATGTTGATCAAATTTTAGAGCAGAATTTGGCTGATTTCATTGCGGTTGGTAGACCAATGGTGGCAGATCCAGACTTTACAGGGAAATATACAAAACAGGTTTCTGGATTGTTAAGATCCTGTAACGCCTGTTTAGACGGGTGTTTAGGTAGTGTTAAAGCAGGAAAAGGATTAATGTGTAGCATTAATCCGCTGGTTGGTAGAGAAGACGAAGAGCTTATCGAAAAAACGGTATCACCGAAAAGATTTGCTGTGGTAGGTGGCGGATTAGCTGGAATGCAGGCAGCTATCACCTTGAAGGAAAAAGGACATGACGTAGTTCTTTATGAAAAGGATCATCATTTAGGTGGACAATTTCGACTAGCAGCTTTCCCACCAAACAAAGAGGAATTAGGTAAATTCGTCCGTTATTTGGAAGCACGGATGAAAGAAGTAAATATATCTGTAGAGCATAAAGCAGTAACAACTGTTGATTTACTCAATCAGTTTGATGAGATCATGGTTGCTACAGGCTCAACACCTTTTGTACCACCAATCGAAGGGCTAAAGGATTTTTATTGGGCAGAAATTATAGAGCAAGGAAAGATTCCAACGGATAAGAAAGTATTGGTTATTGGTGGTGGTTTAATTGGCATTGAAGTAGCAGAAAGTTTATGTCAACATGGCAATCAAGTGATTATTGTTGAAATGCTAGATGAAGTAGCACGTGGCATGGAAATGATCGCTAAGACAATGGCCTTGAAGAAGCTAAAGGAGCATGGGGTAGAAATCTATATAAGTACCAAGGTGACCAAGCTTGACGAGAACAAAGCCTATTTACAATCAGAAGCAGGAGAAGAAGTGCTTGATAATATAGATATAGTGGTTGTAACAACTGGAATGAAATCAGAAAATAAACTGAAAGATCAGCTAGTAGGGAAGCTTCCTTACCATCTAATTGGAGATGCAAAACAAATAGGAAAAGAGATCGATGCAATCCAAGACGCTTATTTTACTGCTAAGGCACTATAATCTTCTAATATTACAACAAGAAGCTGTTTCCTGAAGGAAACAGCTTCTTGTTCACTATATTTTTTTAGACCAAATATTCATATCCTCCCAATTACCTGCAATATGAACATTATTAATTAATCGCCCACCATAATGATAATCAAGGTTATATAAGACCTTATTCATTCCATAGGAGCGAGCTCTTGCAATGGAAAAAAGATTTACAATGTTTCTTTTCTCCATTTTTTTTTCTAAATGACGAATTAAGTGATTCATAATCCCTTTCCCACGCTTTTTAGGGTGAGTTGCACAATCCGTTATTTCTGCATTATTGTTCTCAAAATCAATTTCTGCTGAGGAAACACCTATAATTTCATTCTGTTCCTCAGCTACAACCATATCAACATTAGTATTTATAGCTTTTTTTACATATTCTTCGTTATCCATAGGTGTTGGATAGGATACAAATACTTGCTTAAACATATTAACAATATCAGGTATGTCGTTGGTATTGGCTTCACGTATTAGAATATTGTCAGAAGAAATTTTTTGAGGGAAGGAGTCTGTACTGTTTAAAATTTCTTGCAGAATATGGTCTTCTTTCTCAAAAATATCGGATGCTTGTCGATCATCAGTTAGGTATTTAGAAAGAAGATAAGCAGGTTTTCCATTATAAAAGCCATCAATTTTTCCTTCCTGAATAAAGCCTTGGTCAAAAAAGGCATTTCGATCTTCTTTTTCATTACCAAAGATAATGATTTTTTCAAGATTTTCCTCTTCAGCAATATTATTTAATTGCTTTGATAATTTTTTTGGTTCTTCATCATAATTAAAAACTCTTAACCTCTTATTGTTTTGATCAATATCAAAATTTAGATGATTAGTAATCTTCATGAGAGCCTCCCTTATATAAAAAAAAGATGGATTTCATTTATCCATCTCTTCATTAATAATGATACAGAAAAAGAGAAAAAAGTTCAATCTAATTCAATGAAAAGCTTATTCTTAGTGGGAGGGTTTTTTAATTAGACTTGTTTTTTATAATACTGCCCTTTTTCCACGTAGCTCACGATAATTCTTTCCATTTCCTTTTTGTCTTCTTCTGTTAACATACGCTTTACCTTTGCGGGTCGACCAAAGGCTAAAGAATCTGGCGGGATTTCTGCTCCTTGCGGGACGAGAGATCCAGCACCGATAAAGGCTCCTTCCCCGATGGTAGCTCCATCTAATATAATAGAGCCCATCCCTATTAACGCCCCTTTTTTAATGGTTGCACTGTGTAGCAATACCTGATGTCCAATTGTTACATTATCTTCAATAATTAAAGGGATATTAGGACTTTGATGTAAAACACAATTATCCTGTATATTGACTTGGTTACCGATTCTAGTTGGAGAGACATCACCACGAATCACTGTATGATACCAAACACTTGTCTTTTCACCAATAATAACATCACCAGTAATCACGACATAATCTGCAATAAAAGAACTTTTAGCTATAGAAGGTACTTTATTTTTATATGGATAGATCATTTCGCCACTCCTAACGGCTGCTATTTTGTTCAGAAAGCAAAAAACCAGCTTTTTCTAAAGCATCAGATACCTCATCAAGCTGCTCAGTGGTTTCTGCTTCTAATGTGTGTAAATGAACTCCCTCAGTTAAATCGGATAAGTAGGAAGCGTTTGTTTTATCCATTTTATCAATAAACTGATTAACCTCTCTTCTGTTTTTCAACATTAAAGAAGCGATTAACTCTCCATAAATAGGGTGCTCTACGATGACATCACGGACATGTACGCCATTGTCAACCATAATTAATAATTCATCTAGTGTCTGTTGAGGTGTATGCTGGCAAGCAATAATTCTTTTATGTGGATAGGTAGGCTGCTGATCATTAAAAAATATGTATCCCTGGGAAGTTGCCATAATAGGCTCGTCTTTGGCTTTTAGAAGAGATATATCCTGAACGATGACCTGCCTGCTCACGTTAGTCTTTTCAGCTATCATTTGGCCTGTTAATGGTTCTGTGCTTTCCTTTAGCCAGTTTAGAATGAAGCTTCTTCTTTCCTCAGCAGATTTCTTTCTGCCATCTATCATTCCTTTCACCCCTGACTTTTATATTTACAATATATTATACCTTAAAAATAGACAATACCCTAGAACCAAGTCCATCTTTCATACGTAGGATGAAATAGGAATAGCAATATGGGAGAGCAAACGATGAATGAGATAGATAAAATATTTTATAACCTAGAGAAGTGGTTTTTTAATAATCTGCAAGCACTAATAGGTACAAATGGAAATTTAGGTACCCTATTCAATTTAAATAGCTTGAGTGATGCCAAAATAGAGGAAAAAAACAACAAGGTTAATGTCAATCTTGAAATTCCTAATGTATCGAAGGATCATCAGCTTCGTTTATCTGTGGAAAGAGATCATCTAATTGTTCAAGGAGAATTAAATAAACAAAAAAAGATGAAATCTGATAAAGGGCATCAGATGTCACAACATTACTCAGAGTATTTTTATAAAGTAATTCCTCTATCCTCTAAAGTAACCTCAAAAGGAGCAACCGCAGTATATGATAAGGGGATATTAAAGGTAGCTCTAAATAAAATTGGTAAATTAGATAACGGGAATATTCGTATAGACTATAAATAGGTGGCGAATGAATAAAAAAACATGGTTGTCCATGTTTTTTTAGTTTGTTTATAGATAGTAGTTGATAAATATGGTATTCTTAACATATCTCTTTTCCTATTGGAAAAAATCAGGAGGATTTCTATGGAAGCTAGTAGCATAAATCTTTGGATTGCTTTTGGAGCAGGATTACTTTCCTTTGTTTCACCTTGTGTACTGCCATTATATCCTTCTTATTTATCATACATAACTGGTATCTCAGTGGATAGTCTTAAAAATGATTTTAATAAGAAGGAAATAAGAAATAGGGCTTTGCTACATACTTTATTTTTTGTTATAGGCTTTTCTATTGTTTTTATATCCATGGGATTTACTGCAAGCTTATTGGGAGATTTGTTTTTTCAATATAAAGATGTAATACGTAAAATTGGAGCTATAATCATTATCGTTATGGGCTTTGTCATCGGTGGCTGGATTAAATGGGGCTGGTTGATGAAGGAAAGGCGAATGGAGCTAAAGAATAAGCCTGTAGGCTTACTTGGTTCTACGTTGATTGGTATCAGTTTTTCCGCAGGTTGGACTCCCTGTGTGGGTCCGATATTAGCGATGATTCTAGCATTAGCTGCTAATGACCCATCAAGAGGAACGATTTTATTAATTGCTTATAGTGTTGGCTTTGCTATTCCCTTTTTTGTTATGGCATTTTTTATTAGTTCCACTAAATTTATCGTCCGTTATTCAGGGATTATCATGAAGGTTGGTGGAATTCTTTTAATTATAATAGGACTCTTATTATTTACTGATCAACTAACCAAAATAACCGTTTATATGACAAGATGGTTCGGAGAAAGCTGGTTCTAAGAAAGGAAGATGTTAATGCCAACACCTAGTATGGAGGATTACTTAGAAAAGATATATCAATTAGTCGAAAAAAAAGGATATGCTAGGGCTGCAGATATTGCAGATGCATTAGAAGTAAATCCATCTTCTGTAACAAAAATGATTCAAAAGCTAGATAAGGATGACTACTTGATTTATGAGCGATATCGTGGATTAATATTAACAGACAAAGGGAAAAAAGTTGGTAAAAAGCTGGTAGAACGTCATTATGTTTTAGAAGAGTTTTTGAGAATAATCGGTGTTGACGATGAAGAACGGGTTTATCGAGATGTAGAGGGAATTGAACATCATTTAAGTCCAAAGTCGATACTAGCGATAGAAACCTTGGTAGAGTTTCTAAAGGATCATGATGAAATCAAGAAAATGTTAGATGATTATCGTAAAAACTTTGAAGATAAATAAAGCAGCTTGAGTTCCATATTCAAGGGGACTCAGACTGCTTTTTTTAGCGTCTTTTTTCTCTTTTCCTCTCATAAAAATGGAGTAGGGAGGGATATTTATGTTTGCTGATGCGGTTATTGAAGGCGGTGGTGTAAAGGGGATTGGTATCGTAGGAGCAATATATGAAG
>JAENYW010000068.1:10435-11865 GCA_016841555.1 Tepidibacillus decaturensis | reverse complement strand
TTGTTAGTGGGTTTAGTTTATCATAAGTTTTCTTAATAGGTAAGGAATCTAGGCATTTATTCTCCTTTATGATACGATATAATTGTTGAATTTTAATGGTTTAGTATGAAGGAGGAATTATTTATGACTAATATAGATCACATTTTAGATAAAGCATTACGTGGAGAACGCTTAACACTTGAAAATGGAATAAGTCTTTTTGAAAGTGATGAAGTAGAAAAAATAGGTCAAACCGCTAATATTATTAAAAAACGAATGCATCCAGAATCTTTTACAACTTTTGTGATTGGACGTAATATTAATTATTCTAACGTATGCGATACTTACTGTCGGTTTTGTGCTTTTTACAGAAAACCTGGAGAAGAAGGTAGTTATGTACTTACTAATCAGGAAATATTAGATAAAATACAGGAATTAGTAGATGTCGGTGGGACTGAAGTGTTAATGCAGGGTGGAACTCATCCTGATTTGCCATTTGAATATTATCTAGATCTACTAAAAGAAATAAAAAAACACTTTCCTAAAATACAGATGCACTCTTTTTCACCAGCAGAAATTATAAAAATGCAAGATGTTTCTGGGCTGTCACTAGAGGATACCATACAAAAGCTTCATCAAGCAGGGTTAGATTCTCTTCCAGGAGCAGGTGCGGAGATTTTAGATGATAGAACGAGAATGAAAATTAGTAAGAAAAAAGGGTCTTGGCGTGAATGGGTTAAGGTGATGGTAGCAGCAAATAAAATTGGTATGACAACGACTGGAACAATGGTAATTGGTTTTGGTGAATCAATGGAGGAAAGGGCGCTTCATTTAATCCGTATTCGGGAAGCACAAGATGAAGGCAAACGATTTTTAGCTTTTATTCCATGGACATTCCAACCAGATAATACGAATATGAAAGCGGAAAAGGTTAAGCCAGAAGAATATTTAAAAACAGTTGCTATAAGCCGTTTAATGCTAGATAATATTCCGAATATCCAATCTTCTTGGGTTACAGTAGGTGCGGAAGTAGGTAAGCAATCTTTATCCTATGGCTGTAATGATTTTGGAAGCACGATGATGGAGGAAAATGTTGTTTCCGCTGCAGGAACTACCCATAAGGTGAATACAAATCGAATTATCGAATTAATAAGGGAGGCTGGGTATACACCAGCTTTAAGAAATACGAGATACGAGATTCTACGAGTATTTCATCAAGATGAATATATAGAAAAAGATTTTGTTATGCAGAATTAATGTGACAAGGGAATGACAAGGGGACGTTTCGTTTGTCAGGTTCAACCTGACAAACGAAACGTCCCCTTGTCATTTTATTTTCTTTATCCAAAACGTCCTGTAATATAATCTTCTGTACGTTTATCAGAAGGATTTGAGAACATAGTTACCGTATCGCCATATTCAATCACTTCTCCGTCTAAGAGAACTACTGT
>JAENYW010000068.1:0-10425 GCA_016841555.1 Tepidibacillus decaturensis | reverse complement strand
GAGCAGCTTGTTGCATGTTGTGTGTAACTATTATTATTGTATAATTTTTTTTCAACTCTTGTATGAGTTCTTCAATTTTTAGTGTTGATTTAGGGTCAAGTGCAGAAGTTGGCTCATCCATTAAGATTATATCAGGTTGAACCGCTAAACTACGTGCAATACATAAGCGTTGCTGTTGACCACCAGAAAGGCTATATGCATTATCATGTAATCGATCCTTTACTTCATTCCAGATTGCAGCACCTTGTAAGCTTTCTTCAGTAACTTGATCCAGAAGTTTTTTATTTTTTATTCCATGGATTTTTGGTCCATAGACAACATTTTCATAAATGGTTTTTGGAAATGGGTTCGGCTTTTGAAAAACCATTCCTACTTTTGTACGTAATTCTTCCACACGAAATTTAGGGTCAAAAATATCTCTATCACGATATTTAATTGTACCTGAGATATTAATATTGGGTACCATCTCAACCATTCTATTTAATGTCTTGATAAAGGTAGATTTTCCACAACCAGATGGTCCAATAATTGCGGTAACTTCATTTTCATAAAACTTTAAGTTAAGATTTTTTAACGCTTGATCTTTTCCATACCATAAATTTAATTGTTCAACATTAAAAACAGCATTTTTCGCTTCTAATTGTTGTTTAGTCTTAGTCACTTCATCCTTTGATTTCACTGCAATATATCCCCCTTGAATTAACAACAAAATTAATCATATCATTAATATCGCTTTTGAAATTTGTTTCTAATAATGACGGCAATTGAGTTCATAACAAACAATGCGAGCAATAGAATGACAATAGTAGCTGCAGCTAAGTTTGCATACTCATCTACTAGTGCAGAATCAATGGTCCAATAATAAATTTGCATTGGTAATACCGTAAATTTATCTAGTAAACTATCTGGAAAAGGAAGTATTAGTGCAGGTATTCCAATAACAACTAGTGGAGCAGTTTCCCCAATAGCACGAGAAAGAGCCAAAATAACACCTGTCAGAATACCTGGTATTGATGCAGGCAATACTACTTTGCTTATTGTTTGCCATTTAGTCGCTCCCATTCCGTAAGAAGCTTCTCTTAGAAATTGAGGAACAGAACGAATTGCCTCTTGGCTAGCAACAACAACGATAGGAAGAACTAAGAGTGACATGGTTAATCCGCCTGATAGGATGATTGCCCCTAAATGTAAACCTCTAACAAAAATAGTGAGTCCTAGAATACCAAATACAATGGATGGAACACCAGCTAAATTATTAATATTGGTTTGAATAAAGGAGTGAATACGTCCTTTTTTTGCATATTCTTCTAAATAAATAGCTGTACCTACACCTAATATCATTGTTATTGGAGCAACAACTGCCATTAGCCAGAGTGTTCCAAGTAACGCACCAAATATTCCTGCTTTTTCTGCTTTAGTAGATAGTTTTCCTGTTAAAAACTGCCAATCAATCCAACCGATGCTTTGCGTATAAACACGATATATAAGAATAACAAGAACAACAAGACCGATTATTGTAGCTAAAAAAAACATTAGTTTTGCGATTTTATTGATGAGCATGCGAATAGTCATTCTCGTTTGAAACTTTTTATCGTCTACATATTTCATATCTAATATTCCTCCCTAAACCTACGAGAAATATATTGTGCAAGTAAATTCATCAAAAAAGTAAAGAAAAAGAGAGTCATTGCAACAGCATACAAACTATAATATAAAGTTGTTCCTGCCGCTGCTTCTCCACCTGTTACTTCAACGATATAGGCAGTCATTGTTTGCATCGATTGAGTAATATCAAAGGTGAAATTTTTTGAGCTCCCACTTGCAATGGTTACAATCATTGTTTCACCGATAGCACGTGAAATTCCAAGGACAAAGGAAGCAATAATGCCAGAAAAAGCTGCAGGAATAATTACCTTCCATGTTACTTCAAGCTTTGTAGCTCCAAGTGCTAATGCTCCCTCTCTAAGCGCATTTGGTACAGAACTCATCGCATCCTCAGAAAGAGATGCAACCATGGGAATAATCATAATTCCCATTACTAGACCTGGACTAAGAATGTTTGTAGGTTCTAAAGAAGGAATAAATGATCTTAATAAAGGAGTAACAAAAGTAAAAGCGAAAAAACCATAAACAATTGTAGGAATGCCGGCTAGAACTTCTAAGATTGGTTTTAACACTCTTCGCGCATTATCTGAGGCATATTCACTTAAATAGATTGCAGTCATTAAACCAATCGGAATAGCAACAAACATAGCAATTGCAGATGATAATAATGTTCCAGTTAAAAGCGGTAAGACGCCAAACTTTGGATCAGCTCCTAAGGGTTTTAATTTTGTCCCTGTAAAAAAGTCTAGAAAAGGAACTGCTTTAAAGAACTCAATCGTTTCAAATATTAGTGTGAGGAGAATCCCTGCTGTAGTTAAGATTGAAATAAGTGCAATGGTAAATAGAATAATAGGCATAAGACGTTCTTTTATACGAGAAAGATTCATTGATGAATGTTTGTTTTTCTCAATGATCTGTCTAATCGTTATTGTTGTACTTTTTTGTTGATCGATGTCATTTTCCATGCTCCCTAGTCCCCCTGTCCTTATACAATATATAATAAAAATAAGGATAAAATCAATCAATTAATTACTAAAACAAAAAGAAATAAGGAAGAAGATGAGAGGTTAAAACCTACTCATCTTCGATAATTAGTTACGGTTTTATTGAGATAATCAAAGCCTATTTTAAACCTTCTAAGAATTTAACTGATTCTTGGATTTCTGCATCTGTTAAAGGAGCAAAACCAGTTTCAGCAGAAGCAGCTTGAACGTTTTTCATTGCATAGATTGCATAGTCTAATACTTGTGGCTTTTCTTTAGCCAAACCTACATTCAAGTAAGTGAATACTGGACGAGTGAATGGAGCATATGCACCGTCTTCTTTAATTGTTTCTAATGAAGGTTCAACTGGACCATTACCAAAGTCTACTTTTACAGCTGTTAGCTTATCCTTGTTATTTACATAATAACCATATCCGAAGAATCCAATAGCATTTTTGTCTTTTGATACAAGGTCAACAAGTACTGGATATTCTTGTTGAAGATTAGTTCCTTCAACTAAATCTTGTTCTTCAAGAATTTTTTCAAAGAAAAACTCATAAGTACCATGGTTTTCATTCGGACCATAGGTTTTAATTGGATCAGTTGGGAAACCAGGGCGAACATCTGACCATTTCTTAAGACCAGAGCTTGCAAGGAAAATATTGATTACTTCATCTTTAGTTAATTCAGTAGCCCAAGTATTTTCTTTATTAATTACAATCGTAATACCGTCTAGAGCAACTTTAAGTTCTTTTGCATCAATACCAAGTTCTTTAGCAGAAGCAGCTTCTTTATCTTTAATTTTACGAGAAGCATCGTTAAAGTCAGTTCCATTATCAGCTACTAAAAACTTTTTAAAACCTGCACTTGTTCCAGAACGACTTACCTCAACAGAGACATTTTCTTGTGCATTAGTCATATATTCTTCTGCTAAATATGCCATTAAAGGATATACAGTACCTGAACCATCAATAACTACACTACCTTCTAACTTAGCAACTTCTTCTTTCGCTTCTTGACTGCTGTTTTCACTTGGTTGAGTACTTTCAGTTGTGCTACCACCACAAGCAGCCGTGAACACAACTAATGTTGCCATCACTAAAAGTAATGCTAGAATTTTGTAATTTTTCATTTTCTTACCCCCGATAAAATTTTGTTATTGTTCCTATCAATTAGACTAACACTCAACTATTAAATTTGTTTTAATCAGTTGTAAATGTTTTATTAAAAAATTTACATAGCATTAATATTTAAGTGTTACAATTCAAAATATTAAATAGATATAGGAGATTTTATATTTTTTTATAGAAATAAATAGAATGCTTTATATGGGAGTTAGAGATAAACAAATTCATCGTATGGAAAGTACGCATGATATAGGCTTACAACTAACGAAGTTATCAAACTCCCTTTCTACCAAAACGAGGCAATTTAATATAGAATAATAGTAAGAGAAAAAATGTTTAAGCATTAGGAGCAGGATAACATTAATTCTAATTGGAGGAAGTAAGTTTGAAAAACGGTGTGAATCGTTATCGGCGTCGGATTACTTTAATTTTTGTATTATTAATACTTTCTATACTATTTACATTTTATGCTTATTTAAAGTTTGACCTAAAATTGGAGCAGTCTTTAATTAATTTATTTTTAGTCAAGTATATTTGGATTTTTGTATTAGTTATCATTTCCTTCGTTATATTAGGAAATATATTGATGTCTAAGACGCTTCATTTATTTCATGAAATATCAAGAACGATTCAAAAGATATTAAATAGAAGTGTTACATCAAATTTATTACAATCTGCTAAGGATTCCGACGACATCAATATAGCTGGCGCGATGAACAAATTGGCAGAACATATAGAGAAACAATTACAGATAATTGAGCATAATGAGACAAGACTTCATGGTGTATTAGAAAACATGAGTAATGGCCTTCTGCTAGTAGAAAAAGATAGAAAAATTGTATTAGTTAATCGAGCGATAGAAGAGCTGCTTGGCTATGCTACAAATGATTTAGTAGGAAAACGACATATTGAAGCTACAAGACACTCAGAAATGAGTGATACCATTGAAGAGTGTTTTCGTACAAGAGGGAAAATAGAAAAAGAACTTATCCTATATTATCCCAGAGAAAAAATACTGCTGGCAAATTTTGCCCCAATGAAAAGTGAAACGAATGAAATTCTTGGTGTAGTTGTCATCTTAAATGACATAACTGATTTTAGAAAGCTTGAGAAAATAAGAAGAGATTTTGTAGCGAATGTATCCCATGAATTAAAAACTCCTTTAACCTCTATCAAAGGATTTGCTGAAACCTTATTGGATGGTGCATATGAAGATAATGAAACAAGTCTCTATTTTTTAAATATCATAAATACAGAAAGCGATAGATTATTAAAAATTGTAAAGGATCTATTAGATTTATCTAAAATTGAAAGCAATAATATCACGTTAAATAAAGAACCTTTCCTTTTGAAAAATCTTGTTAAATTATTGCTAATTACTTTAGAAAAACAAATAACCATACACCAAGTTAACATTCAAATGGAAATGGATGATGAATTGATGATAGTAGCCGATAAAAGTCACATCTCACAGATTCTGATTAATTTAATGAATAATGCCATTTCATATACTCCAATAAATAGTGATATTGTTATTAGTGCCAGAACCAGTCATAATTTTTATGAAATATCTGTTAAAGATAATGGGATAGGGATAAACAAAGAAAACCTTGATCGGATATTTGAAAGATTTTATCGAGTTGATAAAGCAAGAACGCGTGAAAAAGGGGGGACTGGGTTAGGTTTAGCTATTGTTAAGCATTTGGTTGAAGCACATCGTGGCAATATATATGTTGATAGTGAGATAGGGAAAGGTACGGTTTTTACTATTCAATTGCCTAAAGAGAAATAGACGTTTCGTTTGCTCAAAAGATGTCTGTGGATTAAATTCTTGTATTATTATTATGTTTGTGGTATTTTATCCATAAAATTAAAATAAACTTTTCTAAAAGCAAAGCAAAATATAATTAAAAACATGGAGGTGAAAACTGTTGGCTACATAAAAAGCTTTGCAATCCTAATGTGTCGCTTTTTTATAGTTTTTATCATATAGAAGCCAACGGTGTAAATAATGTTAAATAATAGACATACCTTTGATTCACAATTGCAAGAATTAAAAGAGAAATTATTAAAAATGAGCGGATTAACGGAGAAATCTCTACATGATAGTGTTGAATCCCTAAAACTTCTAAATGTAGAAAAGGCTGAACAGGTCATCGAATTAGACAATGATGTTGATCAACTTGAGATAGAGATTGATGAATATGCCGTTAAATTAATTGCCACACAACAGCCTGTTGCAAAGGATTTAAGAAAGATATTGACTGCTATTAAGATTTCTAGTGATTTAGAACGGATAGCTGATTTATCCGTAAATATAGCAAGAGTAACTAGACGTATACAAGGTCAGAAACTGGTTAAACCGTTAATAGATATTCCAAAGATGACTGAGGTTTCTCAAAAAATGTTGCGAATAAGTATTGATTCTTATATTAATGAGGATATCTCCTTGGCAAAGCAATTAGAATCAATGGATGATATAATAGACCATACGTATAAAGAAATATTAAATGAGTTAATTGAAATTATGAGACAGGATAAAGAAGCGATTAATCAAAGCCAACAATTAGCGTTTGTTGCTCGTTATCTTGAAAGAGTTGCTGATCATATTACAAATATTGGCGAAAGTGTGATTTATTTAGTGACTGGAGAACGAAAAGAATTAAATGACTAGAAAAGATTTTTTACACAAAACTTGACTTTTAAGCTATTCATTTTTATAATAATGAAAATATGAATAGAAATGAATAACAGTGATGAGGACATGATTTCTCAACCTATCGTTCAAAGAGAGAGAATTGTTAGCTGAAAGATTCTTAACGATGTTGATTATTTACCACCTCTAAGTTGTAATGGTGAAGCAATAGTATCCATTATCGGTTAAATTCCGTTATCGTAAATTAAGTGTTTACTTATCCCTTTTACGGATAGTAAACAAAAATTGGGTGGAACCACGACACTATCGTCCCATAGCGGACGATACGTGTCTTTTTTGTTTTATTTGAGTAATTTATTTGTATTTTCCAACGGGCTCACGTTGTCCGTTTTTTTCAAAAACTCCCAAAAGCCGCCCTTATGGAAAATACAAATAAGGTTTTTATTGTAAGATAAAAATAAAAGATGGAGTTGAGTTAAAGATGGATCAAATTAAGATTACCTTTCCTGACGGTTCAATAAAGGAGTTTGAAAAGGGTGTTACTACCGAAGAAATTGCTGCATCAATAAGTCCAGGATTAGCGAAAAAAGCAATAGCAGGTAAAATGAATGGAAAGCTGGTAGATATTTATTTAGCAATAGAAAGTGATGCATCTATAGAAGTGGTTACTTTAGATTCAGAGGATGGATTAGAGGTATATCGTCACAGCTCTGCTCATTTATTGGCACATGCAGTAAATAGATTGTTTCCAAATACCAAATTCGGTATTGGTCCAGTTATTGAAGATGGATTTTACTATGATATGGACTTAGCAAACCCATTAACTCCAGATGATTTGGAAAAAATCGAGAGTGAAATGAAAAGAATTATTAGGGAAGATTTTCCAATAAGAAGAAAGGTAGTATCCCGAACTGAGGCATTAGCGATTTTTGAAAAATTAGAGGATCATTTAAAAATAGAATTAATCAATGATTTACCAGAGGATGCCGAGATTTCTATCTATGAGCAAGGGGAGTTCTTCGACTTATGTCGTGGACCTCATTTGCCATCCACAGGAAAAATTAAGACCTTTAAATTATTAAGTGTTGCAGGGGCATATTGGCGTGGTGATTCGGATCGTCAAATGCTACAGCGAATATATGGGACTTCCTTTCCAAAAGAAAAAGACTTGCAGGAGCATTTACACTTTCTGGAGGAAGCAAAAAAACGTGATCATCGTAAACTAGGAAAAGAATTAGATTTATTTATGTTCTCAGAAGAAGCACCAGGAATGCCGTTTTATTTGGAAAAAGGAATGATTATACGAAATGAATTAGAGGGTTTCTCACGCAAGCTACAAGAAGAAGCAGATTATCAAGAGGTTCGGACACCACTCATTATGAACCAACGTCTATGGGAGCAATCTGGTCATTGGGATCACTATAAAGAGAATATGTACTTTACAAAAGTAGATGATGTTAATTTTGCATTAAAGCCAATGAATTGCCCAGGCCATATGTTGATTTATAAAAACAAGTTGCATTCTTACCGTGACTTACCAATAAGAATGGCCGAGTTTGGTCAGGTTCACAGACATGAATTATCTGGCGCATTAAATGGTATGATGCGCGTTCGTACATTTACTCAGGATGACTCTCACATCTTTGTAACACCGGATCAAATTGAGTCAGAAATTAAAGGTGTCATTAACTTTATAGAAAAAATGTATGGTGTATTTGGCTTTGAATACAAGGTAGAGCTTTCTACTCGTCCTGATGATTCCATGGGTTCAGAGGAATTATGGACAAAAGCAGAAAAATCATTACAAAATGTTTTAGATCAGCTAGAAATGAAGTACACAATTAATGAAGGTGATGGAGCTTTTTATGGTCCAAAAATAGATTTTCACATTTTAGATGCGTTAAAACGGAGCTGGCAGCTTGCTACCATCCAATTAGATTTTCAAATGCCTGAAAAATTCGACTTAACCTATATTGGGGAAGATAATCAGAAATATCGTCCTGTTGTTATCCATCGTGCAATCTTAGGTTCTATCGATCGGTTTATTGGTATTATAACAGAGCATTTTGCAGGGGCATTCCCAACATGGTTAGCTC
The DNA here is from genome assembly GCA_016841555.1 of Tepidibacillus decaturensis. Lineage (GTDB taxonomy): Bacteria > Bacillota > Bacilli > Tepidibacillales > Tepidibacillaceae > JAENYW01. The sequence continues at coordinate 1,958 of JAENYW010000068.1, read as the reverse complement.
CCGTTCAAGTGAAGCTGTTACCCATTGCTGGTGTACATCATGACTATGCGAAAGAGTTGTTTGCTCAGTTTAAACAATTCAACATACGGGTTGAGTTAGATGACCGTAATGAAAAAATCGGTTATAAGATTCGTGAAGCTCAGCTTAAAAAAGTACCATATATGCTAGTTATCGGCGATAAAGAAGTAGAAAATAAAACAATATCTGTTAGAAAACGTGGAGAAGGAGATTTAGGTGCACAATCAAGTGAGGAGTTTATCCATCACATAAAAGAAGAAATAGAAAATAAAAGCATCTAATGAATCTATTTTAGAATATTTATTTGACATGAAATGAAAATATATGATAGAATAAGTCAGTAAATTTAATAATGAATATGAAAGCAGAAGCGCCCGCTTCTCACCTTATTGACGAAAGTTGATGGGTTACATGATATGTTAGATAAGTGTGGGCGCATAATGCCTACACTTTTTTATTTTGCTTATTATTCATTATCTAAATATGGAGGTGGAAGGTTATTAGTAAGGAACATTATGTGAACGAAGATATTCGTGCTCGCGAGGTTAGGGTAATAGGTCCTGATGGAGAACAAATTGGTATTCTTCATATTAAAGAAGCTTTGAAATTAGCAACAGAAAAGGAACTTGATTTGGTTAACGTAGCACCAAATGCTAAACCCCCTGTCTGTCGGGTTATGGATTATGGAAAATTTAGATATGAGCAAAGTAAAAAGGAAAAAGAAGCTCGTAAAAACCAGAAGATAATTAATACGAAAGAAATACGCTTAAGTCCAACCATAGAAGATAATGATTTTCAAACAAAACTTCGCGCTGTTACTAAATTCATTAATGCTGGAGATAAAGTGAAGTGTACGGTTCGTTTTCGTGGTCGTCAAATCACTCATCAAGATATAGGTCATAGGTTATTGGAACGCATGGCTCAAGAGCTAGAGGATATAGCAATAGTTGAGCGCAAGCCTAAATTAGAAGGGCGAAGCATGATAATGATTTTGACTCAAAAATAGAGTTGATGATGGATTTCAAGCATAAATAGTTTAGATTGGAGGAATAAAATATGCCTAAGATGAAAACACATCGTGGTTCAGCAAAACGATTTAAGAAAACTGGTAGTGGTAAACTAAAAAGAAGTCATGCTTTTACAAGTCACCTTTTTTCAAATAAATCAGAGAAGCAAAAGCGTCACTTACGTAAAGGTGCATTAGTAAGTAAAGGTGATCAAAAACGCATTGAACAAATGGTAACTTATTTATAAATGATTGTTATTTAGTCTAGGAGGTAATAGAAATGCCAAGAGTAAAAGGTGGATACGTTTCACGTCAACGTCGAAAAAAAGTATTAAAGCTAGCTAAAGGGTATGTCGGTTCTAAACACCGTTTATTTAAAACAGCTAATGCGCAAGTGATGAAATCCTTATTATATGCTTACCGTGATCGTAGACAACGTAAACGCGATTTCCGTAAATTATGGATTACACGTATTAATGCTGGAGCAAGAATAAATGGTTTAAGCTATAGTAAATTGATGCATGGCTTGAAAGAAGCTGGAGTAGATATTAATCGAAAAATGCTTGCAGATTTAGCTGTGAATAATGAAAAAGCATTTGCAGATCTCGTTGAAGTTGCAAAAGGAAAAATAAATGCTTAAGGTTTAAGCACATTAAAGGGAACATCCGGAAGGGTGTTTTTTTTTGTTTCACACTACGATCGTGGTATAATAAAACAGCAGTAAAACAAAGCAAAAACAACAGGGAAGGTTCTTTTTGTTTTAATAAATTAATGATAAAGGAAGATTATTCGTAATGAATATTGTACTTACTACCCTAAACGCAAAATATATCCATTCTTCTTTAGCGTTACGTTATTTAAAGGTATATAGTCAAAGAGAGTTTCCCAATATAGAAATCGCCGAATATTCCATTAGAGAACCTCTCGTAAATAT
>JAENYW010000067.1 GCA_016841555.1 Tepidibacillus decaturensis | reverse complement strand
GCTCCGAAAATAGCCACTTCAAATTGTGTGCTGCTTAAAGCAATAATAGAAAAAGCTCCAAAGGAAATAGCGCTACTTCCAGCTAATAAACCATCCACTCCATCGGTAAAGTTGACTGCATTAGAGGAACCCACTAGCATAATTAATAAGAAGGGAAAATAAAGCCATTCTAAATCAATTCCCCATGACTGCCCAGGAATATATAATACCATATCATGTCCTTGCTTAAGCAATACGTAATATACAATAATCGAGATAAATAATTGCCCAAATAATTTTTGCTTCGCTGTTAGACCTAAATTTCGTTTCTTCAGGATTTTGATAAAATCATCAAGAAACCCTAAAAAACCATATCCCAAAGTAACAAATAAGAGAATGATTAAATCTGTTGTAATGGGTGAGAATTTGATTACCGTTAAGAAAAGTGCTAAATAGATAATAATTCCCCCCATCGTGGGAGTTCCTGATTTTTTATGATGTAGCTGTGGACCTTCCTCACGAATGGATTGGCCAAATTTAAGCCTTCTCAAAATCGGGATAAACAGCGGACCTAAAAGTGATGCTATTAAAAATGATGCTATGATGACATAAATAATAATTCGTAATTCCATTATCACGTTTTCTCCTTTACCATTTCCCTTAGATAAAACAGTTTCCCTATATTATATCAGTTCCTTTACTACCTTTTCCAAGTGAACTCCCCTAGATCCCTTTATTAATACAATTGTGTCCGCATTTGATTGCTGCAAAATAAAGGTTGGAATTTGGTTTAATTCTTCAAAATAATAAACCATTCCCTCTTTCATTCCACTATTTGTTGCTCCTTCAACAATCCATTTACCATAAGAACCTGTTGTAATAAGTAAATCAAGCTTAGCATTTGCACAGATGCTTCCTATTTTCTCATGATATGCTTTTGCATGCTCACCAAGTTCCAACATATCTCCTAAAACGGCTACTTTCTTATACTCTTGAAAGGTAGCAAGTAAATGGATACTCGCTTCCATTGATGTAGGACTGGCATTGTATGCATCATTTAAAATAATAGATCCATTTTTGGCTATCATTTTTTCCAGTCTCATTCCTGTCATCATTGGATCAGCAAGACCTATTTTTATCTCTTGATCGGTTAGATCTAATCGGTTAGCAACCTGTATTGCCATTAACGCATTTATTATATTATGTGTACCTAATAGTGGCAACACATAGCTACATTGATCATTAACTATAAAATGCGTATCTTCTCTCTCACTTCTATTTATTTCTACAGGATATACCTGATTGTTGCTCTCCTTTCCTACCCAAATAATTTCAAATATGTTCCTTTTTTCGTCAAGTAGTAAACGTAATAGGTCTTCATCACCATTAAGTATCAACAAACCTTTGGGGTTGAGTCCATGAATAATTTCTAATTTCGCCTTTGCAACATTTTTTCTCGTTTGCAAATACTCTAAGTGGGATTCACCTATATTAGTAATAACTGCTATATCTGGTTGAGCTAGCTTTGAGAGTATTTCTATTTCACCAGGATTACTCATACCCATCTCAATAACAGCAACCTGTGTATCCTCAGGCATTGTTAAAAGGGTTAAAGGTACACCTATATGGTTATTTAGATTTCCACTCGTCTTATGAACACTATATTTAGTCGATAAAACCGAGGCAGTTAAATCCTTTGTCGTCGTTTTACCATTACTACCCGTGATACCAACAACAATTGGATCAATCTTTTCTCTGTAGCATTTTGCTAGCTGTTGAAGGGCAGTTAAGGTATTAGGTACTTTAATAGCAGGTATGAGTAAGTCATCAGGGACTACCTTATCCTTCTGCCACAGAGCAACAGAAGCTCCATTTTTAACTGCTGTGTAAACAAAATCATGACCATCAAACCGTTCTCCAATTAAAGGGATAAACAAATTTCCCCTTTTAATCGTTCTTGAATCAGTACTTACTCCAGTAATCACAATGTCTTTAGCTGTCTTTTCATTCAATTGACATTCAGCTAAGCAGGTTATCATTTCCTGTACGTCCCACTTCATTGTAACTTACTCCTTATAGCTGCCCTTGCCATTTCTCTGTCATCAAAGTGAATCACATTATCTCCTAATATCTGATAGGTCTCATGTCCTTTACCAGCAATAAGGACCACATCTCCTAAATTTGCTTTATCAATCGCATATTCGATTGCTTGCTTGCGATCAGTAATTGCAATAAAGCTTTGTTCATTATCTGCCTCTTTCTCAACACCAACAAGCACATCGGTAATAATCTGTTCAGGCACTTCAGAACGAGGGTTATCAGAAGTAACAATCGCTAAATCACTATACTTCATTGCAATTTCCCCCATTAATGGGCGTTTCGTACGATCCCTATCCCCACCTGCACCAAATACACAATATATATTACCTTGAACAAATTCTTTAATTGTTTTCAGTACATTCTCTAAGCTATCAGGAGTATGGGCATAATCAACTATTACAGTAAAATCCTGTCCCTCATTAACAGACTCAAAGCGACCATCTACTCCTTGGATTTCCTCTAGGGTTTTTTTGATGTTCTCCAGAGAAATCCCTTCTACCATTGCTACAGAGGCAGCCGCTATTGCATTATAAACACTAAATTTACCTACCATCTTCAAATGTATATCTATTTCCCCCTGATAAGTGACCATAGTAAAGCTGGTACCGTGGGCTGTTATTACGATATTATCTGCTTTAATGTCTGCATCTCGATCAATACCATAGGTTATCACTTGAGCAGCAGTCATTCTCCTATAATATTCACTTGCTTCATCATCTGCATTTAAAATTGCAGTCTTATTTTTATCTAGGATAGCTTCATATTTATTTCCTAATTGCGCAAAAAGCAAGCCCTTCGCTTCACGATAGCTATCCATTGAACCATGATAATCCAAATGATCCTGTGTTAAGTTAGTAAAAACTGCAATATGATAGTCTACTCCCCTAACCCTTCCCATATCTAAGGCATGAGAGGAAACCTCCATAATAGCATACTCCGAACCGATATCTAGCATTTTTCTAAAATTTTTCTGTAAATCAATCGCATCTGGTGTCGTGTTTTTTACATCAAAGCTCTCATCGCCTATTTTCATTTTAATTGTTCCTATTAATCCAGCGAGGTGTCCTTGATCTGCTAACATTTTTTCAATCAAATGCGTCGTTGTTGTTTTACCATTTGTTCCGGTTACTCCAATAACCTTTAATTGATGAGACGCTTGTTTATAAAAGAGATCAGTAAAGATTGCCATGACGTAACGGGTATCTCTAACAATAAGCTGAGGAACATCAAGAGGAAGCTCCCTTTCACATACAATTGCACTTGCTCCTTGCTTTACTGCTTGCTCTGCATAATCATGACCATCTACTGTATACCCTTTTAGACAAATAAATAAGTCACCCTGTTCAATACTCCTAGAATCAACCTTTATTCCTTTTATATGTACATCAATATTTCCAATTATTTTCTTTGCGATTATGTGTTCAGCCATTTGCTTTAGATTCATCTTTTTCCCTCTCCCCTCCATTATCATTATAGACAATAAGATATGAAAACAGACTATTAAATAAGAATAAAAGCCAGGGTTAAAAATCTTTTTTCATCCTGGCAGTTTCCATATCTATTTTAATCTTCTTTTTGGGGATTGTCATCTAGATATACACGAATTGTTGAACCTTTTTTTACTCTAGTACCAGGTTTCGGTACTTGCTGCACTACCTTATTTCCATCTCCCTCAGCTTCTAAATCAAAATTAATATATAAGCTTCTTTGTATATCTTGCTTTGTATCTCCTATTAAATTAGGAACCTCTACAAATGGAGTATCTATGCCATAGCGATATTCCATTTCCAACTGTTCCTTTCTAGGCTCTACTCCCAAGTAATGTAAGCTATCCTCTAGCATATTTTTTACAATAGGTGCAGCGACCACTCCTCCAAACTGAATTCCCATAGGATTATCGATGGCAACATATATGACGATTTCTGGTTTGTCTGCAGGAGCAAAGCCAATAAAGGAAACAATATGGTTATTCTGCAAATAGCCTCCATTTGGCCCGATTTTTTGAGCAGTTCCTGTTTTACCACCCACTCGATACCCATCAATATAAGCATTGCGACCTGTTCCATTTGCAACGACACTTTCTAGCGTTTCTCTAACTTCCTTTGAAGTTTCAGCTGAAATAACCTGTCTTTTCATTTCTGGACTAATTATCTTTACCACTTGATCGGTTAATGGGTCATGTACTTCCTTTACTAAGTGGGGAGTATATAGCTTCCCTCCATTAATAGCAGCTGAAACTGCTGCAACCTGCTGAATAGGAGTAACTGCTACCCCTTGACCAAAAGAAGTGGTTGCAAGTTCAACAGGTCCTACTTTATCTAGATTAAACAGGATTCCTTTTTGCTCTCCTCTTAAATCTATTCCTGTTTTTTCACCAAATCCAAATCCCTTGATATAGGAAAATAGTTTTTCCTTTCCTAATTTAAGGCCCATTGCTACAAATCCTGGGTTACAAGAATTTTCTACTACCTCTAGGAAGGTTTCTTGTCCATGACCTTCACGCTTCCAGCATCTTAACTTTCGCCCTGCTACTTCAATATATCCTGGATCATAAAATGAATCATTCAAATCAATCGTATCCTCTTCCAATGAAGCTGCTAACGTGATGATTTTAAAGGTAGATCCAGGCTCATAGGCCATCCATATTGGTAAATTACGATTATACACCTCACTTGGATAGTCAGAAAAATGCTCTGGATCATAATTTGGACGACTTGCCATTGCCAAAATCTCGCCTGTATTTGGATCCATCGCAATAGCGAACGCATGATCTGGTTTATAGGTAAGTACCGCTTGATCAAGCTCTCTTTCTACAAACGACTGAATCTGCTTATCTAAGGTTAATACTAAAGTGTAACCATCCTTTGGGGGAGTATAGCTTTCTTCTTGATTTGGCATTTCTCGACCCCTTGCATCCGCTGAAAAGGAAATAGCCCCTCTTTTTCCTTTTAACCATTGATCATAAACTACTTCTATACCTGATAATCCCTGGTTATCAATCCCAACAAAGCCCAATACATGCGATGCTAAGGATTTTTCTGGATAATACCTTTTGCTTTCCTCCGTTATTGCAATTCCAGATAACCTCAATGCTTTTATTTCTTTTGCTTTATCCTCTGATATTTTCCTCGCTACCTTCACCATCAATGTTCTTTGGGTGATTAATTTATATACCTTCTGTTCACTCATATTTAATATATTAGCTAATTCCCTAGCGGTTGTTCCAGGGTCTTTAATTTGTACAGGTATAGCAATTACAGTAGGTGAACTAATATTATATGCTAATGCTTCTCCATTACGATCTAAAATTTTACCTCTTTTCGCTTCAACAGGAATGTCTCTTTTCCATAAATCCTCCGCCTTTTCTGCTATCCAATTTCCTTTCACCAATTGTATATATCCTAGCCTAGTAATTAATGAAGTAAACAGAAAAAAACCTATTAATAACGCGATCCATATTCTTCTCCGAATAATTACCTGAGAAATCCGCCGCAATGTATAAATCCCCCTTTTCAGAGCTTAAATAACTATCCTTATCGCAAAAGTTCGAGCTTTTGAACAACCTATTAAAACTTGCGTTCAAAATGGTTCTGAATCAATTCAGAGACTTTTTGAACAACCTTTATAACAGATTATTCATTATTGCGATTGGATAGAACAAGCTATTAAAGGGCTAAAATATATTTTCTGGGTCATCAAGCTTTATTTCTAATGTCTGATCACGACGATACATAGCATTTGGCTCCAAATTTTGATTTGTTACTATTCCACTGCCAGTGAAGGTTACATCAATATCTAGCACATGACAGTATTCCAATGCTTCCCTAAGTGACTTTCCTTTTAAATCTGGAACCCTTCTCTCCTCTAGCGTTTCTGTAACAAGATAGATATTGGTATTCTCTGAAACGATAGCACCTTTTTCAGGGTATTGCTTGTACACTTCATTGCCATTCCCTATAACAATTGGAGATAGACCCTTTTCCATTAAATCTGCTTTACTGCTAACCATAGACTCGCCTGTATAATCCTTTAAGGATACCCATTCATTTTTTTTCTTTTCTATTCCTGTTGATATATCAATAGGAACCTTTACGTATCTTAAACTATTCTGCATAATTTCTCGAAAAATTGGAGCAGCAACAGTACTTCCATAATAAGGTATGTTTAAATCCGGCTCGTCAACTGCAACATAAACTAATAATTTGGGATTGTCTGCAGGTGCAAAGCCAATAAAGGAAACAACATTTTTATCTTTGAGATAGGTTCCATCGGGCCCTATTTTTTGAGCAGTTCCGGTTTTTCCTGCAACATGATACCCTTCTATATACCCTGGATTTTTTGTCCCAAATCCCACAACAGATTCTAATATCTTTCTAGTTTGCTTTGCTGTTTCTTCCGAAATCACTCTTCGTTTAACCACTGGTTTGTTTGTTTGAAGAACTTCTCCTGTTTTAGGATCTCTTATTTCCTTAACTAAATAAGGATGTATTAAATTCCCTCCATTTGCCACAGCAGAAACTGCCATTACCTGTTGAATAGGTGTTACTGCTACCCCCTGCCCAAATGTTAGCGTTGCAACATCAAGCGGATATGCCTTATTCACCTGCTTCATGATTCCAGATTCCTCATTAGGCAAATCTATACCAGTTAAGTTCCCAAACCCAAATTTATCAATGTATGAAAATAGCTTTTCCTTCCCTAAACGTTCATAGCCCAAATGAACAAACGCCACATTACTTGATCGCTGAACTCCCTCCAAGAAACTAATTTCACCCCAACCAAGACCATTATTGTGGTCTCGAATTACCTTGCCTGGAACCTGTATTTTACCTGACATATACGTTTCATCGGGATTAAAATAACCTTCTTCAATTGCAGCAGCTAAGGTAACAATTTTAAAGGTTGATCCTGGTTCAAATTGATACTGAATAGCTAAATTACGATAGTCTTCAATATTCCAGTATTGATTTGGATTATACTTAGGACGATTAGACATTGCCAAAATTTCTCCCGTTTCTGGATCTGCCACAATCGCTACAATTTTTTGGGGATTATACATAGAAGCAGCATTATCTAATGCCGTTTCTACATATTGTTGAATAGTTTTATCCAACGTAAGAACTAAATCGTTCCCATCTTCAGCAGGTTTGAAAACCTCTTCCCCGTCAGGTAATTGATACCCCTTTAAATCCTTCATTACCTTTAATTCACCAGCTTTACCCTGAATCAGCTCATCATATTCTCTTTCTAGCCCCATAATCGCTTCTTTATCATAATTTACAAATCCCAAGACGTATGCAGCTAACGAATGATTCGGATAATATCTTTTCGACTCCTCCCTTAATATAATACCAGGAAGATTTAATGCTTTAACTTTTTCAGCTGTTTCTTTATCTATTTTCCAACCTCCAGGGCGAATTTCAACCTGATATACGTTTTTAGATAATAAAGAATAGATTGTATCTTCATTCATATGTAATAAAGGGGCTAGCTTTTCAGCAGCTTCCTTTTTATCCTTCACACTGTTAGAATACTTTTGTGACAAAATGGATACGACCGTATATGCTGGCGCATTATAGGCAAGTTTTTCTCCATTCCGATCAAAAATCGTCCCTCTTTTTGGTTCCAATACCATAGAACGGTTCCAAATATTTTTTGCTTTTTCCTGAAGCATTGCTGCTTCAATTACTTGTAAGTGAAATGTTCGATAAATGAGCAACAGAAAAAGGAATGTAATGCTGATGCCTATAAAAATCCCACGTTTATTTATCATTCCTTTAATCCCCATCACGCTGCACCCCTATTTGTTCATATCTTTGTATTAGATTGATAAATACCTATAAGAACTAATTAGCAATTTGTGATAAAACAATGACTTGTTCTTCATTCAAGCTCATTTCCAGTTTGTTTTGTGCAATTTCTAGAATCCGATCAGGGGAGCTTAATGATGCGATTTCAATTTCTAGTTCTTCATTTTCCTTTTTAATGTCTGTAATAGATTTCTCAACCTTTTGTATGGAATAGTTGTACTCTGCAAGCTGTGCATATCCTGAAATAACAACACTTGCTAGAACAACGATAAAAATAACAGAAAATAAATAGAACATTTTCTCCTCAATCGGCATCGTTTTTTCCATTATTATTCTTTTTTTTTAGCTTTTACTCCGATTTATTTTTCTTTCTTGAACTTGATAGGCCAAATTACCATTAATATAACCTGCCATAAAAGGTCCCTCCTATATCTTTTCTGCTATTCTAAGCTTTGAAGAACGTGCTCTAGGATTTGCTTCTAGTTCTTCTTCACTTGGAACAATCGGTTTTTTGGTAAGAATTTTTATTCTGGGTGTTCTTCCACAGGTGCAAATAGGAAAATCTGGTGGACAAATGCAACCCTGTGCATCATCTTGAAAGGTAGTTTTACAAATTCTATCTTCTAAAGAATGAAAGGTAATGACACATACACGCCCTTCTGGAGACAAAAGATCAATAGCATCATGAAGTGCTTCCTTAAATACGTTCAGTTCATCATTCACTGCAATACGAATGGCTTGAAATGTTCGTTTTGCAGGATGAGGTCCTTTCCTTCTAGCAGGTGCTGGTATCGCTTTTTTAATAAGCTCCGCCAATTCTACAGTAGTTTCTATTTCTTTTTTCTCCCGTTCTCGTACAATTTTTTTTGCAATTCTTCTTGCAAATTTTTCTTCTCCATATTGAAAAATAATGTTAGATAGCTTTTCTTCAGGCCAATGATTAATAATTTCCTTTGCTGATAAATCTCCTTCTACATCCATTCTCATATCCAAGGGAGCATCTAACTGATAACTAAAACCTCGTTCTCCTACATCAAGCTGAGGAGAAGATACACCTAAATCAAATAGAATCCCATCTACTTGAAAAACGCCCTTTTCCTGCAATGCCTCTTTCATATATTTAAAATTTGTTTTGATTAAGGATACTCGATCTCCAAAAGCCTGTAATTTTATCTTAGCAGCATCTAACGCAGTTTTATCTTGATCTAAGCTGAACAACCTTCCCTTCTCACCTAATTTAGATGCTATTAAAGCAGAATGTCCTCCTCCACCAAGCGTACAGTCGACATAGGTTCCAGCTTCTTTTATATTTAGGCCATCTACTGATTCACGCAATAGAACAGTAGCGTGTTGAAATACTTCCATCCTTCAGCTCTCCTTTGGCTGCCTTATTCTTCATGCAAAAATATATGTACGAATGTTACCCAATCACTATAAATCAAAATCGATAATTTTTTCTGCAATTTCATTAAATGATTCCTCGGCATCCTGATAGTAGGATTCCCAAAGCTCTTTACTCCATATTTCTATCCGATTAGAAATACCAACAAAGATACATTCCTTAAATAATTCAGCATAAGTCCGCAAATTATTAGGAAGACTTACTCTTCCCTGTTTGTCCAACTCAGCTTCAACTGCACCAGAAAAAAAGAATCTTGTAAACTTTCTAGCATCTGCCTTTGTAAAAGGTAGTGTTTTTAATTTTTGTTCGATTTGTTGCCATTCAGCAAGTGGATAAACAAATAATGATTTATCTAAGCCTCTTGTTATGACAAAGGATTGCCCCAATGCTTCACGGTACTTGGCTGGAATAATGATTCGGCCTTTATCATCAATATTATGTTGATATTCTCCCATAAACATACCGAATCACCCCATTTCCCATCCAAATGTACCCACTTTCCACCACAATCCTCCACTGTGTTAATCTTTATTCTTCACCAACAAAAAAAATCCTGCTAGATTGCAGGATTTTTTTTAAAAATATATCTTTTTACCCTCCCATGTAATTCTTTCGACCTAGATGGCTTGCCTAACCTAGTTCTGTTCTTAGATCCGTGGTATGGAGGTTGGGCTCTAATTGAAAATTAGAATGCCATATATCATAGTTTACATGTAACATCTTCTTCGCCTCCTGCAGGATATCGTATCCCTTAGAGACAGGAATATCATCAATTACAACATGGGCAGTAAGCATTACTTCCTCTGCAGATATTCCCCACACATGAATATCATGAGCAGAATGAATCCCTGGAATTTTCTCTAAAGAGGTTTTTATTTCACCTACATCATACCCCTCTGGAACTGCTTCCATCAAAATTTTAATCGTTTCCTTTAGCATCATAAAGGCACCACGAAATATAATACTTGCAAAAAGAATACTTAATAACGGATCTATCCAAAACCAATTAGTATAATAAAGTAGTATTCCACCGATAACAACTCCTACATAAGAATAAGCATCCCCAATAAAATGAAACGTAGCACTTTTTATATTTAAATTCTGTCCCTCTCTTTTGAGGAAAAAGACAATGATAGAGGTTATTATAAAACCTAAAGCTGCAAGAAAAATCATTCCTATAGATTTAACCTCTATAGGATAAAAAAAACGGTGAATAGCAGAATAAATGATAAAGAAAGAAATTCCGATTAAGGTCACATTATTAATTAAAGCAGCAAAAATACCCAAACGGTGATAACCATACGTAAGTCTTGTATTCGCTGGCTTTGCAGCTTGATGTAAAGCAAACCAGCTTACAGCTAAAGCTAGTAGATCACTCAATAAATGCCATGCATCGCTGATAATGGCCAAACTATTTGTTAGAAAACCACCTACAACCTCAGCAAAAAAAAGAAAAAACGTTAACCAAAAGGCAATATTAATCCCTTGTTTTTTTGTGTTTTTTAAATGATGATAATGAATCACCTAAATCACTCTTTTCTTTTTTTATCTTTTACCTTAATTATATGTGATTTTTTCTTTGTCTTGTGCAATTTTTTTGCTAGTATCAAAGAAAACATAAAAAGATCTCCATTTGGAGATCTCTAGTCAATTATATTAATGGATTTTTATTACGTTAAAACAGCAGGTTCATATATACAATAAGGTTCTTCTGACATATAATTACCCGTTTCATAAAATGCCCTTGCTCTACACCCTGTACAGACATTCTTATATTCACATTTACCACATTTACCTTCTAATTTTGCTGGATCACGCAATGTTTGAAACACAGGAGAAGTTTCCCACACCTCTTGAACAGTTTGTTTTTTTAAATCCCCAGCTTCAACAGGCAGATAACCACAGGGTTGAACTTTCCCTTTATGTGAAATAAAAAATACTCCTGTACCAGCCAAACACCCCTTCGTCATTGCTGCCATACCATGGGTTTGAAAGGTAACCTTTTCACCACGTTCCTTCGCTTTTTGTCTAATAATTCGATAATAATGAGGAGCGCAGGTTGCTCTCATTTCTAAAGGAACCGCTCTTGACTGTTCATAAAACCAGCCTAATACCTCTTCATATTTTTCTGCAGGAAGCATTTGGTTATCTGCAATTTGGATTCCACAGCCTACTGGAACTAGCATAAAAAGATGAAGAGCTACCACCTGCTTATCTAATGCTAAACGTACTATCTCTTCCATTTGATTCACATTGTGCTTACTAATTGTTGAATTAAATTGAACCTCTACTCCTTGCTCTTGAACATATTTCGCTCCAAGTAACGCCCTATCAAATGCTCCATCTACTCCTCGAAATCCATCGTGAGTTTCTTTATTTGCCCCATCAATACTAATTGCAACTCTTTTTATGCCGATTTCTTTTATCCTACGTGCTATAGCTTGATCAATTAAAGTACCATTAGTTGCTAAAGCTACACTTAATCCCTTTTTTACGGCATAATCTGCTATTTCAAAGAAATCAGGTCGGTAAAGTGGTTCCCCACCAGACAATACAAGAATTGGATTTGCATAGCTTGCTATCTCATCAATCACTCGATAAGCTTCTTCTGTAGTTAATTCATCTTGATTTCGCCCAG
>JAENYW010000066.1 GCA_016841555.1 Tepidibacillus decaturensis | reverse complement strand
TGTATTATCAACGATGGTTAGTAGCTCCTTCTCCTTTGCAATATGAGCAACCACACGTATATCTACCTCTTGCATCATCGGATTTGTTGGTGATTCAATATAGATTGCCTTTGTATTTGCTTTTATTGCACCTTTTACCTGCTCTGTATCTCGAAGATCAACATAAGTAAACTCTATTGCAGTATTCTTTAGAATTTCTTCAAATAATTTAAAGGTCATTCCATAAATATCAAGGGACGCAATAATATGATCTCCTGCAGAAAATAAAGAAAAAACCGTTTGAATAGCAGCCATTCCTGAACTGGTAGCAAAACCTCGTTCTCCCTTTTCTAGTGAAGCAATCGCTTCCTCCAACACATTTCTGGTTGGATTACCTAATCTCGTGTAATTATATTCTGTTTGCTCCTCCAGCGTTGGATGGATATATGCAGTAGAGTGATAGATAGGAAAATTTACTGCCCCAGCAATCTTATCCTTTCGATTTCCTATTTGGGCAAGCTCTGTTTCTAGATTCATTTAATCATCTCCTTCTTCATTCTTTCGCTTTATAAATATTCTCATAATCGAAAGCACTAAAAAAATACTGTTAAATTACTCTTTGATTTACCTGTTGTGGTATTTCAAGGACATCATAAACAACTTGTAGATTTCCAATGGGGTATAAATGGATACCTTGAACAAAATGTCTAATTTCTTCTATCAATTTTTGTGCTCCCTCTATTCCTGCCTCTCTTCCTCCATGTTCTATTTTTTTCATTATTTCATCAGAAATCTCTATTCCAGGAACATTATTTTTTAAATAAGTAGCCATTTTCAAACTCTTTAATGGAAGAATACCAAAAATAGTATGAAGGGGTAAATCGTGCATTTTTTCTAAGTAACGTTCTACCTGACTCGCTTCAAACACTGGCTGTGTTTGAACAAATTCAACGCCAGCATCTAGCTTCTTTATTAATTTTGCTCTTTCTATATCAAGATCTCCTGCACCAGGATTCGCTGCAGCCCCGATGAAAAATTGGGTAGGACTATTCAATTCATTTCCTGCTAAATCATAGCCGAGATTTAATTGCTTCGCAATATTTGCAAGGCCAGTAGAATCTACTTCAAATATTCCACTTGCATTAGGATGATCTCCTTTTTTCGGATCATCTCCTGTTAAGGTTAAAATATTTTTTACTCCTAATGCCGCTGCCCCTAATAATTCTGATTGCAGTCCCAATACATTACGATCTCTACAGGTTAAATGAAAAATTGCTTCTACTCCCAAATCCTGCTGAATCACGTGAGCTAACGCAATAGGACTCATTCTTAATTTAGCCATTGGGCTATCTGCAATATTCACTCCATCAATATATCCTTTTAACGCTCTCGCTTTTTCAATCACAGGCTTTGGATTGGCTCCTTTTGGTGGCTCCAATTCTACTGTAGTAACGAATTTACCTATTTTTAATTTTTCCTTTAATCCTTGCAAATGATAAATACCCATGTTATTTTCTCCTTCCATTATCCAAGTCTTCTTTATACTGAGATTGATTGATTTTTCATATTAAATGCTTTGATTAGTCCTTTTTTTACAAAACCAGCCCAACGTTCAAATTCAACTAAAAAGCCATCATGTCCATATTCTGTATCTATTTCAAAATAGCTTGCTTCTTTTCCCATTTTCCGGTAGGCTTCTGTAAATTCCTTTATGACTTCAGGTGGATAAAGCATATCTCCTTTAAATCCAATCGTTATAATAGGTGCTTGTATCTTTGCTAATGCTTCTTTCCAGCCACCGCGATTTCTACCGATGTCGTGACTATCCATTGCTTTTAATAAGTAAAGATAACTATTAGGATCAAATCGTTGAATTAATTTATCTCCTTGAAAAAGTAGATAGGATTCCACTTCAAAACTAACTTCATCATGCGTGTTACCCCAATGCTCATGCATGTTTCGATTAAAGCGCTGATTAAAAAGCTGTGATGACCGATAAGTAACCATGCCTAACATTCTAGCAATGCTTAAACCAGCAACTATCCCATCACCGTCTTCATAATTCCCTCTTTTCCAAGATGGATCTTGAAGGATAGCTCTTCTTGCTATCGCATTAAATGCAATGGCAAAATCACTTAGGTATGGAGTAACCGCAATAGGTATTAGCATGTTCATAAATAATGGGTAAAGAATACCCCATTCTAATACCTGCATTCCACCTAACGATCCTCCAATTATTGCATGTACGTGTTCAATACCAAGCTTTTGTAATGCAAGATATTGAGCATGAACGATATCTCTTATCGTAATAAAAGGAAAATCCGTACGGTATTTTGTCTCAGTTGTTGGCTTATTACTATTTGGTCCAGTAGAACCATTACATCCACCTATTACATTGATAGTGATCACTTGATAACGATTTATATCAATCCAACTATTTGATCCAATCAATCCAGCCCACCAACCATCCTGCGCTTTTCCCACTGCATACTGATTACCAGTTAATGCATGGGTAGCTAAAACAACTGGAGCATCAATAGGACCCACTCGTTCAAAAGCGATTTCCACATCAGACAGGGTTTTTCCTGACTCAAGCAATAGATCACCAATCTTTATTTTTCCCTCTTCGTAATGTATTTTCACTGCCGCTATTGACATCTTTTTTCCTCCTCTATCAAAGAAAATAAAAAAACTCTTCATAAGAAGAGGGGTTTATTCTCTTCTTATCTCTCAGAACATCATGTTCTGTAGGAATTGGCACCGTATTTTTCCGAAGAAAAAACCGGTTGCCGGGCTTCATAGGGCCAGTCCCTCCACCTCTCTAGATAAGAAATATTTTATTTAATTAAATGATTAAAGTTGATTTTACATGTATTTTTATGATATGTCAAGGGGGGATGTTGTCCATAAATATCATAAAAAAAAGGACACTATCCTTAAAATAGGGTCCTCTTGTTCATTGTCTACCTTTGTCCATAGGTTTTAAATTTCTCTACCATGATTTTCATTTCCTCTTCAGAAAGAATTACTGGCTCACCTATGCTTTTTGCGCGATAATAGATTTCCGCACTAAATTCTATTTCCTCAGCGATATTAAAAGCATTTAAAATATCCTTTGCTCCTGCTAGCAATCCATGATTTGCCAGCAAAACCGCTCTACGGTCCTTCATTGCTTCAAAGGCATTTTTCGCTAGCTCCTTTGTTCCAAATGAAGCATATGTTGCACATCTAACATTTAATCCTGCATAGGCAACCAAATAAGTGACCGCAGGCAAATCCCAATTCAATGATGCTATCGTTTTGGCAAATGGTGAATGAGTATGAACAACTGCATCAATATCGCTTCTATTCTTATAAAAAATACTATGCATCTCTAATTCACTTGATGGTTTTCTTATCCCATCAACAACTTCACCACTTAAATTTAATACAACAACATCCTCAGGCTTTGTTTCAAAATAATCAATTCCACTTGGACTAATCGCCATTAACTCTTTCTCGCGATTATAAATACTAATATTCCCACCAGTGCCTTTGGTAAGACCACTTGTTACTAATTTCTTGCCATATTCAACAATCAATTCTCGTTCCTGCTGTAATAACAATGCAATTACCCCTTTTTGCGAAAAATTTATTCACTCAAGTCATCTATTAGTCATCTGCAACAATTACTTCTATTCCTTGGTCACGGAAATTCTTTAACACTTCGTCTTGTTCTTCTGATAATAAATCATGCTTACCCGTAATTATTTTATCTATCTTATCTTTTCCACACACTTGAAAAAATGCTAGCTTCCCTATTTTGGTAAGATCAACAAGAACAAAAACATTATTGGCTTTTTCTATCAGTGCTTGCTTTGCTTCCCCTTCATCAATGGTTGCATCCGTTAATCCCTCTGTATAATTTAATGCTTTACTTGAAATAAAAGCTTTATCTATATATATGGACTCAAGCTGTTTTTTTATCGATGCACCAATTAAGGATAATGATTTTGCTCTTAAAAAACCACCTAATAGAATCACTATAATATTTGGTGCATCTGATAATTCAATCGCTATATTAATATTATTTGTAATAACTGTTAATTTATTTCTGTCTTTTATTAATTTACTTACTTCTAATGCTGTTGAACTTGCATCAAAAGCAATTACATCTCCATCTTCTATCAGTTCAGCAGCTTTTTTGGCAATTGCCATTTTTTCTTTCTTATTAATATTTAATCTCTCTTCAATCGTCGCCTCATAAACACTTTTTGTTATTAATTTTGCTCCACCATAAACACGAATTACCTCTCCATTTTTTTCAAGCTTTTCTAAATCTCTTCTAATGGTCATATCAGAGACATTGAATAGGTTACTTAAATAAGCAACATCAGCATAATCAGTCTTCTCCAAAACATCTATTATTTTTTTTCTTCTCATGAAAGGTAATTCTGACATAAATACCGCCCTTATCTTCTAAAAATATGTGTGTATATGAATACTGTAAACTACCTTGTATACTATACACGATTTTTTTTTTGCATACAACATTAAAATATATTAGATTACATTTTTCAACAACAATTTATTCACTTATTATTCTTCAAATAGTTTTTTTATGTTTTCCTTGAATGGCTGATATACAATCCCTTTTTCTGTGACAATTGCTGTAATAAGCTCATGAGGAGTCACGTCAAATGCTGGATTATAGGTTTTAACCCCTTCCGGTGCTGTTGGTACCCCAAACCTATTTGTTATTTCTATTGGATCTCTTTCTTCAATAGGAATCTCTTTTCCTGTTGGTGTCTTTAAATCTATCGTTGGTGTTGGAGCTGCAATATAAACAGGAATACCATAATGCTTAGCTAAGATAGAAACACCAAGAGTTCCAATTTTATTTGCTGTATCCCCATTACTAGCAACACGATCACATCCAACGATAACCGCATCTATTTTTCCTTGAGACATAACCATCGCAGCCATGTTATCTGTTATTACTGTAACATCAATTCCAGCCTGATGTAATTCAAATGCAGTTAGTGTGGAACCTTGAAGTCTAGGTCTCGTCTCATCAGAATAAACCTTCAAATTCCAACCTCTTTCTTTTCCTAAGTACATTGGAGAGGTTGCAGTTCCGTATTTTGTAGTTGCTAAAGCCCCTGCATTGCAATGAGTTAAAATACCCATTTCATCCTTTAATAAGGTTAATAGATTTTCGCCTATATTACGGTTAATTTCTTCATCCTCTTTATGGATATTTATTGCTTCTTCCCGTAATACTGCTTTAATTTGTGCTACTGGAAGTCCTTCACTTTCTTTTGCTTTATTCTCCATTCGTTCTAAAGCCCAAAATAAATTTACTGCAGTAGGTCTTGAAGTAGCTAAGTAATCAGATTTTTTCTTTAATACCTTATAAAATTCTTCAAAGCTACCTTCAGGTGCATCTTTAATACCTAAGTATAGACCATAGCCTGCTGTGACACCAATTGCAGGAGCTCCTCTTACCTTCATCACTCTAATTGCATCCCAAACACCTTCTACCGTCTTAAAAGCTTCATAAACCACTTCATTTGGTAGTAATGTCTGATCGATTAATACTAATTGCTCATCTTTCCATTCAATTGTTTTTATTTGTGTCATTATCATCTCTCCTCCTATCCCTTCGATTCAATCGTTTGTGTTTATATCCCTTTTACACTCCTCGATAAAATCATTTGGTGTTATCTTCCCATTAAAAAGCTGGTGGATTAATGGATATAGTCTTGCTGCTGTCTGTCCGAAATGAATCGATTTTGGGACGTTTTTCGCATTTTTTAGCATTTCAAATTGAACATGATACCAAGGACAGTACTTTTGCTCATCTTTATCTTGATAGGTTGTTATTCTTACAGGACCACCGCTAATTCTTCCAACGAGCTTATCGTTTTCTTCATTAGTTACATAGGTCAGATAATTGATCGCTGCTTCTTTATTTTTACTATTAGCTGCAATTGCAAAACCCCAAGTAGTATTACATGGATATTGATAGGTCATAAAATCAATCTTATTGACATAGGGATTTTCATCCGGATTTAAGATTGCAGCAGCTTGCCCACCCCAGGATATACCAATGACTACTTCTCCTTTTTGAATCGATTCCTTCACCTGTTGATTCCCATAATATTCAATTCCTTTTGGACAATAGAATCGAAAGGATAAGTAATCTTGTATAGCCAATATTGTCTTCTCCTCATCAGAGAAATACGGCGCTTGATCTAAAACCTCTACACCTCTATTCCATAAAAATGGAATAAAATCTAATAATATCTCACTTACATCTGACTTAAGGGCGATAACCGGGTTATTATCTTCTAATTGACGAACCAATTCCTTTAATTCGGGGATTGTTATCACTTTTTTCGTGTTCACAATCCCTTTTTCTTTAAGCTTATCCTTTCGATAGAACAGGATATGTCCGTCTGAAAAAGATGGAATCATGTAAATATGATTCTTATATTTCATTTCATTTTGTATACTTGCAACGATACCATCTACATCATAATCTGTTAGATACGATTCCAGAGGAATAATCAAGCTTTCTTCTGCTAGTTCTGGAATCCAAAAATTACCTGGATTCATGATGATGTCATAATCACCATTAACCTGACGTACTTCTTGATCAAGGGTATCCTTATATTGATTCCACTCAATAATATCAAGGATAACCTTAACTTGATGTTCCTCTTCCCATTTCTTTGTTATCTGATTTTTCGCTTCGTGTAGATAAGCATAAATAGCAGGATCATTTACCGCTAAAATTTTTAGCTGTTTCAAGGTTATCCCCTCTTTTTGTAAAACCTATTTCAGTCACAGATGATATAGTGATTAGTAGGCTTTAGCTGCTTCTTTCAAGGTATTTAAGAAATCTGCTCCTGTTTGATAGGTTTCACGCTGCTTAATATAGTTTTTAGCTGCTGAGATACAAATTCTTTCCGCACGTAACCTCTTCTGTTCATCTGCAATAGCTGTGATATCCTTTACATGCGCTAAACCTACTGTACGTCTTGTTAATTCAAGACCTGCTACTGCTGCTGTATCACGCATTACTGTACTTAGATACCACTTATCAAAGCCCTCTTCTTTCGCTAAAATTTCTGTTGCATGCTCCTTCCAGGCTTGAAGGAATTTTTCATTAAACATATCAACCACTTCTGCAATGGTTTTCTCTAACCAAGCCGTATAGGATAGGCGTTCCTCTTCATCTTCTATCGTTGCATCTGCATTTGCCCAAGCAAATATAAGATTAGCAATTACATTCCCTACATCATAGCCAATGGGTCCGTAAAAAGCGAATTCAGGATCAATTACTTTCGTTGAATCAGACTTGATAAAAACTGAACCTGTATGAAGATCCCCGTGTATAAGCGCTTGAGCATTCGTCATAAATTCAAATTTAAGCTTTGCCGCTTCTACATGTAATTCCTTATCCTCATAAAGCTCCTTTGTTACCCATTCAAGGTTAAGAGGGAATACATCATTACGATTGTTATAATTATTAAACGGCTCTGTAAAAACTAAGTCCTCTGTAATTTCACAAAGCTCAGGATTAATATAGTTTTTAACCAAGCTTTTCTTTTTCTTATGCTCGAGTACAACATCTGTCGTTAGTAGTAATGTATTTACCATAAAAGTACTAATATGATCAGCAAATAGTGGGAATCTTTGATGCTCAATCAGTGCTTGTCTCAAAATAACATGATCGGATAAATCCTCCATTGAGCAGCAACTCATCGTATCGTCATATTTGTAAACAATTGGAACTAATCCAGGTGCTAACACTCCTTCTAGCTGTAAAACGTCTGATTCAATTTTGATACGTTCTGTAGAAAGCTTAAAATCGTCTGAAATACGTGCTGTAGCACCAGCTTGCTTTACAATAACTGATTTGTCGGAATTGTTATCCCATACACGAAATACATAGTTAAGATTTCCGTCACCAATCTCCTTACATTGTAAATCCGCAGCTTGATCAAAAATATCTAATTTTTCTTTTACATATTCAACCACTTCTTCAGCATTCATTAAGAAATAGGTATCAAATTTTGACATCGAATAACTCCCCCTCTTTATCAAATATTAATTTTTCTTATAGTAATAAGTAGATGCAAGGGCAAGTGCTAATACTGCACCTTTTACAATATTTAATGAATAGTATGGTACAGACATCATAACTAGACCATTCTCTAAAACACCGACTAGCACTGCACCTACAAAGGTTCCAATCGCATTTGGCTTCCCTTTTCCACCAAAGGATAATCCAATAAATGCAGCAGCAACAGCGGGCATTAAATAGCCAGCACCTGCATTAATCTGAGCAGATCCTATTCTAGAAGCAAGCATAATTCCTCCAAGTGCAGCAAAGAACGCTGACAATATATAAGCAAAGGTACGGTAACGATCTACTGCGATACCAGATAATCTAGCAGCTTCTATATTGCCACCCACCACATAAAGGTAACGACCATGCTTTGTATGATTTAAGAATATATGCACAACTGCTACGACTAACAGCATAATGATAATGATGTATGGTGCCTTTCCTATGAAATCAAAGGTTGGTGGTAATACTCCTTCTGTAGGAGTTCCATCTAATCTTGGCATTCCTTCACTAATAGAACCTCCACCTGTATAGGTCATTGCGACCCCTTCAAAAATAAACATAGTAGAAAGTGTAGCAAGCAAATCGGGAATCTTCACTTTAACAATCAGAAAGGCGTTTACCGCCCCGACAATCAATGCAATAGCTACTGCAGCTACAATCGAAGTAACTGTAGACATGCTATACCAAACAAACATCGAAACGACTAAGGAATCTGTAAAGGTTGCAGTCGAACCAATAGATAAATCTAACCCGTTAACCGTTAAAGAAATAGTTAAACCAATTGCAATAACGGTAACGATAGAAATACTACGAAGTATGGTTAATAGATTTGAAGGTGAACTAAATGAAGGCATAGCTAAGGTAAAAAATAATACTAAAAGAAAAATAGCAATTACCGTACCCCATTTATTGATAAAAGAAAGAAATCCTGCCATATTAAACTGACCATTTGTTTTTTCTAATTTTTCATTCATTGATTAATTCCCCCCCGTGGAATAATAGAGTATTTCCTCTTCGTTGGTTTCGGAGGTCAGAAGCTCCTTGACAATCTCTCCATCATACATCACGTATATTCTATCCGTGATTGCTAAAATTTCTGACAGCTCACTAGAAGCATAGATACTTCCTTTGCCTAAACCTGCAAGATGACCAATAAGATCAAAAATATCACTCTTAGCACCAACGTCAACACCCTTTGTTGGTTCATCAAAAATATATATTTCTGCATCTGCCATTAGCCACTTACCAACAGCCACCTTCTGTTGATTCCCTCCAGATAGAAATGCAACCTTTTGGTTTTCATTTGGTGTCTTAATGCCCAAATCACCAATCATTTTTACTGCCGCTACACGTTCTTTGTGTGGTTTTAAGAAGCTAAGACTTCCAGTAAAATTAGAAAGAGAAGCAGCAGAGAGGTTACTATATACTGGTTCTTCAACTAATACCCCTTCTTTTCGTCTCTCCTCTGGAACTAAAGCTAACCCTTGTTGTACTGCAATATGCGGATTCTTAATATTTAATAGATTATTATGCAACTTTATTTTACCTGATTTAATTGGTAATGCCCCAAAGATTGTCTTACACAATTCTGTCTTACCAGCACCGACTAATCCCGCAATACCAATAATTTCTCCTGAACGAACATGAATATTTATATCTTTGACAGCATCATCTTTTTCGCTGAGATTCTTCACTTCAAAAATTGTTTCACCAATTTCTACATTGTGCTTCAGATATTCTTCATCCATCTTTTTACCAAGCATCAATTCAACAATTTGTTTTCCATCTAGCCCTTCCATTTTACGTCGAGTTACAAGTTGCCCATCCTTCATCACCGTAATGTCTTCACAGATTTCAAACAATTCTGGTAAACGATGAGATATAAAGATAACTCCTACATCCTGATTGTATGCTAAATCTCTAACGATTCGAAATAACTCTTTCGTCTCCTTATTGCTAAGAGGTGCAGTAGGTTCATCAAGTATAAGAAACCTTCTTTCCTCTGCTATCGCCCTCGCGATTAAAACCATTTGTTTTTCTGCTAAGGTTAAATCCTGTGCAAGCTTACGTGTATCTAATTTTATACCTAAACGATCCAGTACCCTGCGTGCCGAAGCATGCACTTCCCTCCAATTAACAAACTGTTTACCTTTCATCTTGTTAACCAATATATCAAGCATAATGTTCTCTGCTACATCAAGATATGGAATAAGCGCTACATCCACCTCTTGATAAACTATATCAATGCCTAACTCTTTTGCATCACGAGGTGTGCGTATATTCACCTCTTTGTCGTTAATAAAAATACTACCAGTATAATGATCGTAAGCACCTGATAATACCTTCATTAAGGTTGATTTCCCAGCTCCATTAGCACCAACAAGTGCATGTATACGTCCTGATTCCACTTCGAAATCAACGTTTGAAAGAGCCTTTACACCAGGAAACTCAATGGAGATATTTTTCATTTCCAGTTTGGTTCGTTTCTGCTGTCCCATCTTCTCCACCTCATCTGAAACATCAAATAAATCATTTGACGTTATAAAACTTTTTCCTCACCCATTCAAGCATATAAAAAGGAGAGAGGATCGGAGGATCCCCTCTCCCCAAAATTTCTATAGAAAAACTTTAATACTATACTTTATATCTTATTTTCCAAATTTACTACGAAGCGTCTTCATCCATTCTTCGTTAAATGCATCTGATTGACCCCAACCTTCAACAACTTCATTAAGCTTCAACATATTTGTGTCAGGCTTTAATTGTCCTTGCTTGATTAAACTAGCTTCAAGATCATAGGTTTTTGGCGTTTCTTCTCCTGCTAACTCCTTGGCTAATAATCTCATATCTATAACACCGATAAGATGTGGATCTACAGCTGCAGTAGATAACCAAGTACTACCTTCTTCTCTCATCAAATTCAGATCCTGGTTCGATACATCGATGGAAATCAATTTTATATCCATACGATTGCTATCCTTCATTGCTTTATAAGCACCTTTTGCCATTTCATCCCATGAACCCCAGATAACATCAACCGTTCCTGCTGGGTACTTAGCAAGGATAGCGCCTACCTTCGCTGAAATATCTCCTTGAACATCTTGGAAGTTTGTAGGTCCAATTACTTCTAGTGTTTCAATTTTATTGTCTTGTTCAAATTCCTTATAGATTGTTTCACGACGATCTAGTGGTGGGACTCCAGGTCCCCACCAAAGCTTAATCACTTTAACAGGTTGTCCATCCTTAGAAAGAGCACTAATCTCTCCTAAAGAAAGGGAAGCAAGCTTAAAATCATCTTGGAATGTTGTTGTAATCTCAGGAAGATCTTTACCGTCTTTTTCAATAACAGTATCAAATGTAACAACCTTAATTCCTTTATCTACAGCAGGCTTTAACATTTCATAGGAATAATCCTTTTTCCCGTGGGAAATGATTAGTCCATCATAGCCTTTTTGAATAGCTTGAGCTACTAATTCTTGGAATTTAGCATCATCATTATCTGCTATAAAGGTATCTACCTTAAATCCAAAAGATTCCCCTTCACTTCTAGCACCATCAAAAAATTGTTTCGTATGGTCGTCAGATGGTAGGTTACGAACAACAGCAATTTTAATTCCACCCTGTACTCCATCTGGTACACCACTAATTTTTTCTTCTGTAGCTGGTGATTCCTGTGTTCCAGCTCCGCAAGCGGATAATACTAACACGAGAGAAAGCAGTAAAAAAATAACTTTTTTCATTTTTAAACCCCCTAGAATTTTATTATAGTTGATGTTGCTTTTAAACCCTAGATAAGTAATTTCCTTAAATGATTAACGTTATATCTTGATGACGGAAAACTACCTTTCTTTTTTTCCCTTTTTCCCTTTCACAACCTCCTTCTTATTATTTTCCAACGCTCTTCTGTTA
>JAENYW010000065.1 GCA_016841555.1 Tepidibacillus decaturensis | reverse complement strand
TGATAATACATTTCTAACTCCTTATTTCCAAACCCCACTAGAATTAGGTGCGGACATTGTTATTCACAGTGGGACAAAATATCTTGGTGGACATAATGATGTATTAGCAGGCTTCATTATTACGAAGGGGGAGGATTTATCTGCACAAGTTGCCATGCGATACATTACATTAGGTGCTATATTAGGACCTCAGGATGCTTGGCTGTTGATTCGTGGGATGAAAACATTAGCTCTTCGAATGGAAAAACATCAAGAAAACGCCAAAAAAATTGTTCAATTTTTGAAAAACAATCCTATTGTAGAGGAAGTATTTTATCCTAAAGGAATAGCAGGACAAACGAAAGGTGCAGGAGGAATGGTTTCTTTTCGTTTAAAAAATAAGGAGATTATTCCAACCATATTAAAAAGTATAAAAATTATTGCTTTTACTGAAAGCTTGGGTGGAGTAGAAAGCTTAATTACATACCCTTCTGTAAAAACACATAAGGATATTCCCGAGGAAATAAGAGCAAAGGTTGGAGTAGACGATCATTTACTTCGTTTATCTGTAGGAATTGAAAATGCAGAGGATTTGATTGCTGATTTAAGCCAAGCCTTTGAAAAAGGAGAAAGCTTGTAGATAAAGCCCAATCTCTGCTTTGCGGCTCCGAAGCACAATCGGGCCCCGCGAAAGTACTCGGATTAAGCTACGAAGCTGATGGTCACTTTTCGTGGGTGATATTGACGTACAAATGTCGAGGAATCACAGGACGTGATGAGTTTCCTTGACCTTGATCTTTCTTTACAAGCTGAAAGAATTGTGTCCTCACTGGTAATAGGGAAAGGAGAAAGCCATGACAAGAAGGATATCCAACAACAGTGATTTGCTAAAACAGCAAATGCAGAAGAAAATTCTAATATTAGACGGTGCAATGGGAACGATGATTCATGATGCTAATTTAACTGCAGAGGGCTACGGCGGAGAAAACTATGAAGGATGTAGTGAAATTCTCAACTTAACCCAGCCAGCGTTGATTCGTAACATACATGAAGAGTATTTAAAAGCAGGAGCAGATATTATAGAAACCAATACCTTTGGTGGAAGCACCATTGTTCTAGCTGAATATGATTTAGAAAATAAAATAGAAGAGATAAATATTGCAGCAGTAAAGTTGGCTAAGGAAGCAATTGAAAAATACGAGACAGAGGATTGGCCTCGATTGATTGCTGGCTCCATGGGTCCTACAACCAAAACGTTGTCAGTTACAGGTGGAGTAAGCTTTGAGCAGATGGTTGATTCCTATTATCAGCAGGTACGTGCTTTAATTATAGGTGGTGTTGATTTACTCCTTCTTGAGACAGCACAGGATACACTTAATGTAAAGGCTGCAGGAATTGGAATGAAAAAAGCCTTTGAGGAACTAGGAGTAGAAGTACCACTAATGATTTCTGGTACGATTGAAACAATGGGAACGACATTGGCAGGGCAAAATATTGAAGCCTTTTACATTTCTTTGGAGCATTTAAACCCTATTTCTGTTGGCCTTAACTGTGCAACTGGTCCTGAATTTATGCGTGACCATGTAAGAACCTTATCCAATCTTTCTACTTCTGCAGTAAGCTGTTATCCGAATGCTGGATTGCCTGACGAGGATGGACATTACCATGAATCACCAGAAGGGCTTGCACATAAAATGACGGATTTTGCTAAGCAGGGCTGGTTAAATATTGCAGGTGGCTGCTGTGGGACAACACCCGAGCATATTAGATCGCTTGCTGCCTCACTTAAGGATATGAAGCCACGATTGACAAAAACACATCATGCACCTGCAGTCTCAGGCATCGAACCTCTTTTTCTTGAACAGGACAACAGACCAATTCTTGTAGGGGAAAGAACCAATGTAATCGGCTCCAAGAAGTTTAGAGATTTGATTAGCGATGGTAAGTATGAAGAGGCATCTGAAATTGCTCGCGCTCAAGTAAAGGGTGGCGCCCAGGTTATTGATATCTGTTTAGCAAATCCTGATCGTGATGAATTATATGACATGGAGCATTTTCTTCAGTTTGCAGTTAAAAAGGTAAAAGTACCATTAATGATTGATTCAACGGACATGAAGGTAATAGCTGAAGGTCTTACATATACCCAAGGAAAAGTAATTATTAACTCCATTAATTTAGAGGATGGAGAAAAACGATTTGAAGAAATTGCTCCATTGATTCATAAATATGGAGCCGCTGTGGTTGTTGGGACGATTGATGAAGAAGGAATGGGTGTTTCTAGAGAAAGGAAGCTATCTATTGCAAAACAGAGCTATGATTTGCTTGTCCATAAATATGGGATTAAACCTCAGGATATTATTTTTGATCCTTTGGTTTTTCCGATAGGTACAGGAGATGAAGCATATATTGGTTCTGCACAAGAGACAATAGAAGGGCTTCGTTTAATCAAAGAGAAATTTCCAGAGTGTCAAACTATATTAGGTGTTAGTAATGTTTCCTTTGGATTACCACCAGCAGGTCGTGAAGTGATTAATGCTGTTTTTCTATATCATACAACTCTTGCAGGGTTAGACTACGCAATTGTAAATACACAAAAACTACAGAGATATGCTTCCATTCCTGCTAATGAACGGGAAATGGCTGAAAAAGTTCTATTTCATACAAACGATCAATATTTAGCTGAATTTACTGCCTTTTATCGTGAGAAAAAGGATAAGAAAAAGGAATCCACTATTCAACTATCTCTAGAGGAAAGGTTAAGTAATTACGTTATCGAAGGGTTAAAAAATGGACTTGTTGATGATTTAAAACAGGCATTAGAGAAGTATGAACCTTTACAAATTATTAATGGTCCATTAATGGATGGAATGGCAGAGGTAGGCAGGCTGTTTAATAATAATGAACTGATTGTAGCTGAGGTATTGCAAAGTGCAGAGGTTATGAAAGCAGCTGTTTCCTTTTTAGAAGATTATATGGAAAGCAATGAAGAAGCGGTAAAAGGAAAAATATTATTAGCAACCGTAAAGGGTGATGTACACGATATTGGGAAAAACTTAGTGGATATTATTTTATCCAATAATGGATATAAAGTCGTCAATTTAGGTATTAAGGTACCTCCTGAAGCATTAATAGAAGCGTATAAACAGGAGAAACCTGATGCGATTGGCTTAGCTGGACTTCTTGTAAAATCTGCTCAACAGATGATAACAACTGCTCAAGATTTAAAGGCATCTAACATTGATGTACCGCTTGTTGTTGGTGGAGCAGCGTTAACAAGAAAATTTGTTGAAAATCGAATCTCACCTGAATATGATGGGACAGTATGGTATGCAAAGGATGCAATGAATGGATTGGACATTATTAATCAGATTCAAAAAAAAGAGAAACAAGGAACAATTAAAAAAATAAAGAAAACCTCTCAGCCAGAAAATAGACCTATAGAAAAGAAGGATGACGAAAAGATAATACCTATCCATCGAGTAAGAAAGACCTCCACTATTAGAGAGAAAAAAGTACAAGTTTATCAACCTGCTGATCTAGAACGTCATCTATTAAAGGAATATCCATTATCACTCTTAAGACCGTATCTTAATAAACAGATGCTATTAGGAAAGCACCTTGGATTAAATGGAAATATTGAAAAGCTGTTGACAGAAGGGAATCAAAAGGCGGTTGAACTAGAGAAAACAGTAAATCAGCTACTTGATGAGGCAGAACAAAAGGGATTTATTAAAGCAGATGGAATATATCAATTTTTCCCTGCACAGTCTAAGAAAGAGGATATTCTTATTTATGATCCTAATAACCATAATAGTGTCATACAACAATTCACCTTTCCACGTCAACAGCAGGAGCCATATTTATCACTTTCCGATTTTCTCCGCCCTGTAGAAAGTGGAGAAATGGATTATGTAGGCTTTTTGGTAGTTACAGCAGGTCATCAGATTCAGGAGCGGGCAGCAGAATGGAGAGAGCGTGGAGATTATTTACGATCCCATATTCTTCAAGCTTCAGCATTAGAGCTAGCAGAAGCATTTGCAGAAAGAATGCACCATATGATGAGAGATACTTTAGACATATCTGATCCGAAGGATATGACGATGAAGGAACGTTTTGCAGCAAAATACCAAGGAATTCGTGTTTCCTTTGGTTACCCTGCATGTCCCAATT
This sequence comes from Tepidibacillus decaturensis, assembly GCA_016841555.1. Taxonomy (GTDB): domain Bacteria; phylum Bacillota; class Bacilli; order Tepidibacillales; family Tepidibacillaceae; genus JAENYW01. The sequence continues at coordinate 8,201 of JAENYW010000065.1, read as the reverse complement.
TGGAGGATCAAAGAAAACTATTCGATCTTTTGCAACCAGAAGAAATCGGAATAGAATTAACTGAAGGGTTCATGATGGAGCCAGAAGCTTCTGTAACAGCAATGGTTTTTGCGCATCCAGAGGGAAGATATTTTAGTGTATAAGCTAAAATGGCAGTCTAAAATTTTTTATAGGCTGCCATTTTTTCCTTTTAATCCAATGATAATCCATCCGAATTTTCTGATTGAAAGATCAAATAATGTGTTAGGATAAAGAAATAATAGGAATATCGAAAAGGAGGAAGGATACTTGAAAAAACATTTATCAGATTCTGTTGCCTTACATAATGATGTTAAGATGCCTTGGGTTGGACTTGGAGTATATAAGCTTCAAGAAGGAGGGGAAGTTACCGAAATAGTAAAAAAAGCATTAGAGATAGGGTATAGAAGTATCGATACAGCAGCTTTATATGGAAATGAAGAAGGGGTAGGTAAAGCTGTAAGAGAGGCTAACATTCCTAGAGAAGAAATTTTTATAACAACGAAAGTTTGGAATGATCACCAAGGATATGAATCTACTATAAAAGCTTTTGAAGAAAGTAGGAAAAAATTAAACGTGGATGTGGTAGATCTTTACTTAATACATTGGCCAGTAAAGGAAAAATATAAGGAAACATGGCAAGCCTTAGAAAAGCTATACAAGGAAGGATTTATAAGAGCCATTGGTGTTAGTAATTTTCAGATTCATCACCTAGAGGATTTGATGAAAGATAGTGAAATTATTCCTATGGTGAATCAAGTAGAGTATCACCCCTTTTTAGCACAGAAAGAGCTTCACGATTTTTGTAGAAATAATAATATTCAACTAGAAGCATGGAGCCCATTAGGCAGAGGAAAGATTCTTCATCATCCAGTAGTGACTGAAATAAGTAAGAAGCATAACATTACTCCTGCTCAAGTAATTCTTAGATGGGATTTGCAAAATGAAGTAATTACCATTCCCAAAACAGCTCAGGTGCAACGTTTAATTGAAAATGCAGATGTATTTCATTTTACACTTGATAGTGGGGATATGGAACGATTAAATGCTTTAGACGAAAGGTTGAGAATAGGTCAAGATCCAGATAATTTTGCTTTTTAATAAAAAACAGTAGAATTTTCTTTACTCCTTTGAGTATAAGAATTCTACTGCTTTTTATAGTTACCAATTTTTAATTTACTTGATCATAATATATAAGGACCTAAGAATATGGTTACAATCCAAATATTTACACCTATATAATAGATTACTTCCTTTATACTATCCCAGTCATGACCTTTACCGTAGCCTACAATTAAATAACTAAGTCCTCCAATGAGGATAGGAATAATAATGAAATTGTAAGGAAAAATGAAATAAGGTGGAGCAATATTCGCAAAATGATTATTAAAAATTTTACCCATCATAAGCAATTGGGTAAGTAGATAGATAAAAATTGCGGTGTGTTTCACCCAAGGAGTATTTTTTTCAACTTTATTAATATCAAAAAATAGTAGAGTTACAATGAAAATAGTTGATGGAATGAGCCATACAAGTGCATTAAATATGACAATTAGAGAGACAGATAAAGATAATAAAGCATCAGAAATAGCATTTGCCACATCCGCTGAATGAATGGCTTGACTTTCCTTTATGGTAACGGGATCTGTACTTGTCCCCATTAATTGATATTCTTTATTTGCAATATAATCTAGCCATAAAATATTATCCTTGTTTAACCATATAGGTTGTACAGACATATTAGTTGTTTTACTTCTTTTCTCTGCAACCCATTTACCATTTCTGTATGCTGCTTCATAAATATTAACCCCTGATTTTTTGGGTGTTATAAAACTTAAAGCAGAGAATAGAATGTTTGTCTCATCATTATATTGATAAAGGTGAATATATTTTGGATTTTTTATTGTAAACCTTGAATCCGTATGAATCTCAATTTGTTGAAATACAGCCTCTTGGTCTAATTGATCAAGATTCATTTGAGTAAAATATGCCCTATCTATTACATTTCCTTGTTTTACACTGTATGTAGTATAGATAATATTTATTTTTTGATCATTTGCGACAAATTTAAAATCCTTGACTGTTTCTCCAGTATATTCTGTTAGCGTATATAAAGGAGAGATTTGTAAAGCTCCTGTCGTATTGACTTGATACAGGTTAAATTGAAAATGAGACGCATCAGGAGTTGTAACGACAAGAAAACTAGAAGGAGAATTCTGATTTATGACAATACTCTCAATAGGGTGTTCCGTTTCCCAAAGAGAAGTAACACTAAAATCTTTCGTTGATACTTGATACAGCTTGTTTTTATGCCAAAATAGAATGAGATCCTTATGAACTGCTAACCCATCTACGTTTTCAAAAAGGCTTTGTTCGCTCTGACCATTGGATAAAATTAATTGGTTGTCGTTAATAAAGACTACATTTTGACCTTCAGTCCAAAATGGTTTGAATGGAGGAACCTTTACATCAATGATGGATTCGTTGCTTATCTTAACAGAATTATCGACCGTTAAATGGGTTATTCCTTGCTCGCTATACGCATATATTTGATATCCATCCTCGTTGCCATAGAATAAAGGCTTGGAATTAGATGTGAGTAATGGAATTTGAATTTCTCTACTCCATCCTTCACTTGGTAAGTTTGTTTCCGAATGAAGGTTAATTGTGATAATCATGATGATAGAAATAAATGTAAGTATTAAAGGAAGAATGATTACTTTTAATCGTATGCTTTTTAACTTAAACACATGTACCACCTTCTTGACTGCATATTTTTAGAATGACCATTATCTATATTCTGCGCTTTATGACAAATACCCTTTTTCCATTAAAATATTTTACATTATTGTAAATAATCTATTTTTCTAATGTGGTCTAAGTGTTCGTAAGTGTAGGAAAGGCTTGAATAATAGACGAATAATAAGGTATATGATATATACAAAGATTTTAATGGGGTGTTGAAATGAACAATACAAAAAGAATTCCACCAGATCAAATCGTAACAGAAAAATTTCCAGTTTTACATGCTGGTCAGGTTCCTAGTATTCAGCTCGAAACATGGGACTTTCGAGTGTTTGGATTAGTAGAGGAAGAAAAAAGCTGGAATTATGATGCAATGATGAGTTTAAAAAAAGAGAATAAATCAAATGATATTCACTGTGTTACAGGCTGGTCAAAGCTAAATAATGAATGGACAGGGATTCCTGTAAAGGAAGTTATGAGTCACGTAAAGATAAAGCCTGAAGCAAAGTTTATGATGATATGGGCAGAAGGGGGATGGAATACGAATCTACCCTTGGAGGATTTTATGAGAGAAGAAAACCTTTTTGCTACCCATCATAATGGAGAACCCTTGACACTAGAGCATGGCTGGCCGCTTCGACTTGTTATTCCCCATCTTTATTTTTGGAAAAGTGCAAAATGGGTGAGAGGCATCGAATTACTAGCAGAGGATAAAGCAGGATATTGGGAGCGAGCAGGCTACCATATGTATGGGGACCCATGGAAATCCCAACGTTACTGGAATGATTAAAGGGTAAAAATTAATATGCTTGGATAGACATTAGACACCTTCGCTGGTGTCTATTTTTTTATTATTAATGAAATAATGAGTAGATAGACTAGAACGGGAAAATGAGAGAATGGATAAGGTATATAGAAGGAAAAAAAACGTGAAAGGAGGTGTTTATCTTGAAGATAAATGATATTCAAGTAGCGAAGAATTTCAAGCTGTATGAATTTGAATGTCATGATGGCAATCATGAGGTAAAAATCTATCAAGATTTAATTGATAGACTTCAAAGGCTGAGAGATTTAGTAGGAAAACCGATTGTTGTTACCTCCGGATACCGTAACGAAGTATACAATAAGAAAATTGGCGGTTCACCGACATCCCTGCACATATTAGGGAAAGCGGCAGATTTGGCACTTCCAAAAGGAGTGACTGTCAATCGTTTTGCTAATCTAGCAGAAAAAGCCGGCTTTAATGGGATTGGAAAATATGCTTGGGGAATCCATGTGGATATTCGTGAGGTAAAAGCTATGTGGGATGTAAGAAACTAGACATAATGAAAGAGGCAAGCAGACTTGAAGGTCTGCTTTTAGCTATATTTACCGTGTTTTTTTATTTGGAGAATATTCCTCTGCAATCTCCTTTGCTTCCATCATTTCGTTGTAGAGTCCTTTATCATCTGCTTTCACCTTTAATTGCTTTGGCGTTTTATGCTTATTTTCACCCATCTTATTTCCCTCCTAGATTCATTTTGGATAAACAATATAACCATCCATTAGTGTGAGTAAAGAGTAGGAATTTCATGCAATAAGAATGTCATTTTCATATATTCATGCTGTAGTCTGTTGACAACAGAAAGCTCGATTAGATACATTTATGAAGCGAAGTTCCAAGAGCCTATTTGCTATGCTTATAGCCAAAGGAGAGATAGTGATGATAGAAGCAGATCGATTTAGAGATGATATTATGTCAAAGGAAATTAGAACATTAATTGTACCAAAGGAAAAAGTGATGATTGTTCGTTCCAATTGGAATCTTAAGCAGGCGTTAAATAATTTAATGGAAAGTGGATGGTCTTCGGTTCCTGTATTAAATGAAAATGAAACAGTAGAAGGGATTACCAGTAAGACGCTAATATTAGAGCATGCGAGAATGGAAAAGGTTCCGTATTACCACGATTTTCAAAGAAAGTTTGTCCATGAAGCGATGAAAAAAAACGTCCCTACATTAAGTGAAGATACCATTTTACGATATGGTATTGAATTATTGGTAGACTGGCCTTATTTACCCGTTGTTAATCAACATAAAACCTTTTCCGGCATTCTTACTCGTCGTTCCGTATTAGACTATTTATTAAAGGTATTTTATAATGAATTGTAGAAGATTTAATATTAGACATAGATAGAAAATAAAATATAAGTAATAAAAAGGAGTAAGTAACGGTGATACAGTATGAGGATTTTTCTAAGGTTGAGATGAGAGTAGGGAAAATTATTGAGGTAAATGATTTTCCTAAAGCAAAAAAACCAGTATATCAGCTTACCATTGATTTTGGTGATTATGGAATTAAAAATTCGAGTGCACAAATTACAGATGTATATAAAAAGGAAGATTTAATCAATCGCCTCATTGTTGCTGTGACTAATTTTCCTCCAAAGCAAATTGCTAACTTCATATCAGAGGTATTAGTATTGGGAACAAATAATGTGAATAAACAGGTTGTACTATTACAACCAGGGGAAAACGTTATTCTAGGGGAAAGAATATACTAAAAGAATGGAAAGCAAATAGAGAAAGGGGGAAGAAATTAGGTGAAAGATTACCGTATTTTTGCAGCCTTAAGCTATTTTAGTATTTTTTTTGCGGCTTTTATTTTTCCAATCGCTGTTTATTTTATCGTACAAGATGAAGAAGTGAAACATCACGCAAAACGAGCATTTATTTCGCATTTATTACCATTTGTTTCAATCATCTTCATTTTTTTTGGAGTATTTAGCCAATCTATTTCATCCATGTTCGTCTTAATTATTTTGTTTTTATTGGTGAATCTGATTATTCTTATATGGAACGTTATTCAAGGAATTAAAGTTTTATTATAATGAATATATGCAATTTCGTCTACTCGTCATTTGGCGAGTTTTTTTATTTTTAGACTTGGATTGGTGATGGAGAAAAATAGGGCAAAACTTATTAATGTAAACCATGATAGATACCCAATCATGAAGTATTCAACCTACATAAAATGAATTAAAATAAAAGCCCTATTGCAAGACTAGAGGAAAGAAAGGGGAAGAGATATTGGCACTTATTTTACGAAAGCCTGTTATCGCTATTACGGGTAGTGCAGGAAAAACTACGACAAAAGAAATGATTGCATCAATACTAAAGCAACGCTGGAATATATACAAATCATCTGGTAATGCGAATGCACCAAGGCATACGGCGGGTTATGCAAAAAAAATCAACGCACATCATCGAGCAGTTGTATTAGAATATGGGATGTCCCATCATGGTCAGATTAGACTACATTGCAGGATTATACAGCCTAATATAGGGATAGTCACGAATGTTGGAACTGCACATATTGGTAATTTTGGTGGTACAATCATAGGAGTTGCTAATACTAAATCTGATCTTATTCGAAATATGAAACAAACAGGACTTTTAATACTTAATGCAGATGATCGACATTCGAAGCTATTGGATACCAAGAATTTCAAAGGGAAGATAATAAAAATAAGCAAGAAAAATCCTTCTAATTATAAGGCAGAAAATATACAATATACATTGAAGGGAATGAAATTTCAGACAAAAATAAATGGTCAGCAGCATGAAATTAACATTCCTGTTTATGGAGAACATAATATTTACAATGCGTTATTCGCCATTGCTGTTGCAGACCATCTTGGCTTTAAAACAAACGAAATAAAGAGGGGATTATTAACCTACAGAAAGCTAGGTAGAAGATTGACCATCTATCGACTTAAAAATAAAGTGAAGATTATTGATGATACATTTAGTGCTAATCCTAATGCAACCCAAGCAGCTATTGATGTTTTATCGAATATCGGAAAAGGTACAAATATAGCTGTTCTGGGAACTATGTTAGAAATGGGTAAATTTTCTCAAAAAGGACATAAAAGTGTTGGGAAATACCTTGCTAGTCGGAATGTAAATTATTTATATACCTATGGAGCATCCGCTAAATTAATTGCCCAAGGAGCCTCAGAAAATGGCTTTTCAAAAAATAAAATAAAAAGCTACTATAATCAAGCACAACTAACAAAAGATTTAGTCAAGCATCTAAAACCGAATACAACCTTTCTATTTAAAGCCTCTCATGGAATAGGACTTAATAAAACCGTTAAAGCCTTACTCTATCATAAAAGCCATTGATAAGATGGCTTCTTTTTATTCCCTTTACCACCAGTAATCTACTAACCTATAATAGTTTGGATTTTGGTATAGTGATAGTAAATAAGGATGGGAGGGAAAATATGAAGCGTATAACCAAAATAATCCTTGTATCTTCACTAATGTTTACTTTGATGTTTTCTGGAGGGATGACAACGAAAGCTGCTACTAGTTATCCTTCGAATTACATGTATACGGTTCAAAGTGGGGACTATCTTTATATGATTGCGAGTAAACACGGAATCACTGTAAGTGATATTTTATGGTACAATGCAATAACCAATCCCAATATGATCTTTGTAGGACAACGGATTTTCATACCTGCGGAATGGTTGATTCTTTCAGACAAAATAATAGTAGAAGGGGTTAAGTATTTAGGTACACCTTATCAATATGCTGCTGCTATTGGACAAACAAGCGCATTTGACTGCTCTTCATTTGTTCATTATATTTATGGTAGCCAGGGAATTACTCTTGCAAGGACAAGCCGTGAGCAGTCTTTAATGGGGAAAGCTATTTCTCGTAATGATTTACGAAAAGGTGATTTGGTATTCTTCTATAATGAAAGTAGAGAAAATAATACTGGAATAGATCGTATAGGACATGTAGCGATGTATATTGGTAATGATCGCTTAATCCATGCAACGACATCAAGAGGAGTAATGATTACGAACTTTGAAGGTAATAGCTATTGGAGCACTCATTATGTTACTTCACGACGTATTCTTGAATAGATAGAAAAAAAGCAGGTGATAACATTCATATCATCTGCTTTTTTTATTAATTTTTCTTTTTCCAAAATATTTTTATTGCGGAAGAAATAAGAATAATTCCTAATATAATTTTTAATAGTTGCCCCGAAATATAGCCAATTAATAGACCGCCAATAAATGCCCCTAAGATCGATCCTAATCCCATTGGAATAACTAAATATAGGATATTTTTTTTAACGGAATAAGAACCATATTCAAAGTATCTATACATTCCCGTTATTACGGTAGGTAAACTAATAATGAGGCTGGCTGTTCCAGCAATTTTCACATCGATACCAAAGACTAAAATAAGCGATGGTATAATAAGCTCTCCACCAGCAACCCCTAACAGGCTACTCACGGTTCCTATACCATAGCCTATAACGATGGATAATAATAAACTTTTCATTGATAGATAGGTAAAAGAGCTGTTTGATGTAAAAGGATAAAAAGCTTCAAACAATAACAGGAGACCGATAGCACCAAGTAACAGAAGGATTGCT
>JAENYW010000064.1 GCA_016841555.1 Tepidibacillus decaturensis | reverse complement strand
GGAAGGGTAACCCTATTGGCTGATGGGAACAAGTCAATACCAGTAAAATATCCTGATTATTATCGAACCCTATTAGGAGGTACAACTCAAGGCGTACAAAGTACCTTATTCGATGTTGAACAAACTGGTCGTATGGAGGTTATAGCAGCGGGAGGAAAAAAAGCCTCTCTTGTCAATAAAAAAGAACAGATCTATGTTCAATCAGCAGATACAAAAATGGTACTATCCGATACAAATATAGCTCAAGAAGAGTATATGATCATGAATGTTAATAAAGAGATTCGAGTTGCTACAAAGAACCAACAGTATATTCTTCATGGTAATGGATTTGGACACGGGATTGGAATGTCCCAGTGGGGAGCAAAGGGATTAGCGGATAATGGGTATAGCTACCAAGAAATCCTGCAATACTATTACAAGGATGTAGCATTAAAGAAATTATATTAGAAGTAAGAAGGATGAAAAAATAAATGCATATTGATCAATTTGATTTTCACTTACCAGAAGAATTAATTGCACAAACACCAATTGAGCAACGAGATGAATCTAGACTTATGCTATTAAATAAAGAGACTGGTGAGCTTGAACACCGTCAATTTAAAGATATTATTCAGTATTTACACGCAGGGGATACCTTAGTATTAAATGATACGAAGGTACTCCCTGCACGTTTATTGGGTGAAAAAAAGGGAACAGGGGCAAAAATTGAAGTCCTATTATTGAAGCAGCTAGAAAATGATCGTTGGGAAGCATTAGTGAAACCAGGGAAAAAGCTTCGACCTGGTCATGAAGTTATTTTTGGTGATGGTCTGCTTACTGGAGTAGTAGAGGATTTTACAGAAGCAGGAGGTAGAATTATTCGTTTTACATATCAAGGGGTTTTTAATCAAATTTTGGACCAGCTTGGGAATATGCCTTTGCCTCCGTATATTAAAGAGCAGCTAGAGGATAAGGATCGATATCAAACGGTTTATGCAAAGCATGTAGGCTCCTCTGCAGCACCAACGGCTGGTTTACATTTTACAGACCAGCTTTTAAAGCAATTGGTAGAGAAGGGTATTCATATTGTTACCATAACCCTACATGTTGGTCTTGGGACCTTTAGACCTGTTAATGTAGAAAATATTGAAGAGCATCACATGCATACAGAATATTTTTCTTTATCTGAGGAAACAGCTGCACGATTAAATCAAGCAAAAAAAGAAGGAAAGAAAATTATTGCGGTAGGAACCACATCGGTAAGAACACTAGAAACGGTGATTGATCGGGATACTAAAAGGTTCCATGCAAAGCAGGGCTGGACAGATATTTTTATTTACCCCGGGTATTCGTTTCAAGCAATTGATGGGATGATTACGAATTTTCACCTACCCAAATCATCGTTAATTATGCTGGTCAGTGCACTAGCCAATAGAGAGCAGATTATGCATGCTTATCATGAAGCGGTCGAGCATCACTATCGTTTTTTCAGCTTTGGTGATGCGATGTTTATATATTAGGAGAATTTGTATTTCACTACGTGCTCCGATGTCATTTGAAAGAAATTTGTATATTGCAACGTGCTCACGTTGTCCGCTGCCTTTCTTTTAATAAGTAAATAAAGAAGAAAGACAGCTCCCAAAAGCCGCACTTATGTAATATACAAATTATCACATGGAGTATAAATAAAAAGTCGAGAAATCAACTCCCAAAAGTCGCCGCTTATGCAAAGTACAAATTATGGTGAATAACTTAGATGTGACTCTCATAAGTCATTGGTTAATTGAAACACAAATTCTATAGATGATTTTGAAATGTAGTAATTTATTATGGTTAGAAAGGTAGATTATGATGTCAGCAATTAGATACGAACTGATAAAGCAAGATAAAAAAACTGGTGCTAGAGTTGGACGATTACATACTCCCCATGGTGTGATTGAAACACCAATTTTCATGCCTGTTGGAACACAAGCAACGGTTAAATCCATGAGTCCTGAAGAATTAAAGGAAATGAATGCGCAAATTATTTTAAGTAACACCTATCATTTGTTTCTTCGCCCAGGACATGATATTGTAAAAGAGGCTGGTGGTCTCCATCAGTTTATGAATTGGGATCGTCCGATTTTAACAGATAGTGGTGGGTTTCAGGTATTTAGCTTAAGTGAGCTAAGAAAGATTACGGAGGAAGGGGTTCATTTTCGTAATCATTTAAGTGGAGAAAAGCTGTTTATTGGACCTGAAGAATCGATCGGAATCCAAAATGCACTTGGAGCAGATATTATTATGGCCTTCGATGAGTGTCCTCCATATCCTGCAGAACGAGACTATGTGAAGCAATCCTTAGAAAGAACAACCCGTTGGGCAGAGCGTTCTTTAAAAGCACATACTCGTCCAAAGGAACAAGCGTTATTTGGGATTGTGCAGGGAGGAATGCACAAGGATTTAAGAAAACAAAGTGCCAAAGAATTAGTAGCATTAGATTTCCCTGGATATGCGGTAGGTGGGTTAAGTGTTGGTGAACCTAATGAAATGATGTATGATGTTTTAGAGGATACCACTCCTTATTTACCGGTGAATAAGCCGCGCTATTTAATGGGAGTAGGAGATCCACAGTCGCTATTTGAAGGGGTTATTCGAGGAATTGATATGTTTGATTGTGTATTACCTACAAGAATCGCAAGAAATCGGACAACAATGACAAGTAAAGGTAGAGTGGTGGTACGAAATGCAAAATATGCAAGAGATTTTAGTTCTTTAGATCCTAACTGTGGCTGCTACACCTGTCAAAACTATTCTAAAGCCTATATTCGTCATCTGTTAAAGGCGGACGAAATATTTGGATTAAGACTAACCACCTATCACAATCTATACTTTTTATTGGATCTCATGAAGAATATCCGTCAGGCAATATTAGAGGATCGTCTTTTGGAGTATAAAGAAGAATTTTTTGAGCAATATGGTATTAATGAGTTACGTTCTTTCTAAGCTTTATGTTATGCTATCTATAGAATAAGAAAGGAGGGAAGAAATAGATGAATTTAGCTTTTGCAGCAGCAGAGGGAACAAGTATGTTTCCAACTATTCTTTCGTTTGGGTTTATGTTTGTCATCTTTTATTTTTTATTAATTCGTCCACAGCAGAAACGTACAAAGCAAAGAAATGCCATGTTGTCGGATTTAAAGAAGAATGATAAGGTGGTAACAATCGGTGGGATATTTGGCACGATTGTTGATATTACGGAAGATAAGGTTACCTTGAGAGTAAATGAAAGTACAAAAATGACCTTTGATCGTAACTCGGTTAATGGTGTTAGGAATGAAGAGAATTAAGAGATACATACAAAAAAGAGTAGGCGCATGAATGCTTCATGTGCCTACTCTTTTTTCCACTTACTTATTTTTTGTGTTAACTCCAATCATCCCACCAAAAGCTCCAAACAAAAATGCTAAAACAACGAGAGATAGCTGCTTTAGATTCATAGCTATGGCAAACCCAAGATAGCTAATCATAGCTAAAACAATTCCATAGATAATACCTACAAGTCCACCATAATACCATCCCTTTGACTCGGCCTTTTTTCCAGCTTGATATCCTCCAAACAATAGAGCAACTGCAGTTACAATATAGGAGATAATAGGGAGTGTTGAGTCTGATAGAGATGTGAAATATAGGATTAGAGCAAACAGAAGGGTTAAAACGAATACAATTCCCATTGTATACACTAGTCCAATAACGATTGGATGAGAGCTATTTTTTACTCCGTTCGTTACTAACTTGACATTCATAATACCTCTCCTTTCTTATCAAAATAAGTAGTTTGTACATCATATGTTGTACGTGCTCATTTCATAACTGAAAGCTAACAAAGAAATAGCATAATAGAAAAATGAAAAGGTAATAATAGAGAGGAGATAGTTGGACGAAGGAGAGATAAAGCTACGATGGTTAATATATTACTAAGAACGCTGTTCATGTATTTTTTTGTTTTAGTGACATTAAGATTAATGGGAAAAAGAGAAATAGGAAAATTATCTGTTTTTGATCTTGTTGTGTCTATTATGATGGCTGAAATAGCAGTAGTGGTAATAGAGGACCCTAAATTGTCTCTATGGAGAGGGGTTTTACCAATAGGGATTCTTATGGTTACGCAGATTGTCCTTTCCTATCTTTCTTTAAAGAGCAAAAAGGTGAGAGAGCTAGTGGAAGGAAAACCAGCGTTATTAATTGCTAATGGAAAAATTTTAGACGAAGAAATGAAAAAACAACGGTATTCCATCGATGATTTGTTAACACAGCTTAGAGATAAAAATATCAGTGCAGTATCTGATGTTGAATTTGCAATATTAGAATCGTCAGGGAAATTAAGTGTTTTCCCAAAGCCAGCTAAACAGCCAGTATCAAAAGAAGATTTGGATATTTCAGGACAGGACTATCATGGTCTTCCTGTTCCAGTAATTGAAGATGGTAGAATCATGAGTGATAACTTGCACAAAATCAATAAAGATGAGAAATGGCTAAAAAAACAAATAGAAAAACAGGGATATGATAACGTTCAAGATGTTTATTTTGCAAGCCTTGACCACACAGGGAAATTTTTTGTTGACCCTAAGGATAAAGGTAGACAGGATTAATCAGGCCATGATCTTGTGCTTTCTTTACAAGCAGTATACTACGGAATGATTTTGCTCATTTTTGATCCTAACCAAGGGATACGTTCTATATCCTGTTTTTTAATAATTTTTAAGAACAGTAATAGGTAGAAGTATGCAATTGCACTCATAATCGTTGTTAATAATAATCGTATTCCCAATGGCAAAGAAAGAAAATTATGATTCATCATATAAAAGGCGATATACCCCATAATGAATGACGAAATGGTAATGTTAAAAATAGGCTTTATTTCAATCGTATAACCGGTAATATGATAAATGCTACGAAAATGAAGGATAGTAACAAGTACCATACCCATACTAATAGCCAATGCAACGCCATCAATTCCAAACTGTGGTCTTGATGCAAAAAGGATAATAGCAGCTGATTTTACAATCGCTCCTATAATGGTATTTGTCATAGACTCTTTGGCTTTGTCTAGCCCTTGTAAGGTTGCAGATAGGGGACGCTGTAGATAGAGAAAAATAGCAAAGGGAGACATGATTTTAATTAAATGGCCTACCTGAGGAGTATCAAACAAAAAAAGAGCCAAAGGATTTGCTAATACATACATGAAAATAGCAGATGGCAAACCAATTAAATAAGCAATTTTTAGTGCTTGGTGAAGTCGCTTGTATACAGATTTTATATCTTTTTTAGCTGCGGCTTCACTAACAGCAGGGATAAGTGAAACGGAAAGGGAATAGGTAATAACAGAAGGAAATGTGATAATCAAGATAGCCATGCCTGCAAGCTGACCATATAAAATGGTAGCTTCTTTAGCAGAAAGTCCTGCAAAGGACAAGCTGTGAGCAACAATACTTGGTTCAAAGAAATAAGCCAACGAGCCAAAAATCTGACTAGTTGTTACTGGTACCGCAATATGGGCTATCATTTGAAGGGTACTTTCCTGCTTATAATGAGGAACCTGTGTTGGATGAATAAACTTTTTTTTTGTAGAAATGCGTTTGTTTTTAGCATACTGAACAAACAAAGTGAGAAATCCTGCAATTTCTCCGATTACCATTCCGATCATTGCACCGAATGAGGCATACTGTACGCCAAAGGGAAGAAAATGATAAGATAAATACATACCAGAAATCATCCGAAATATTGTTTCTATAATGGTTGATGCTGCAGAAGGTATCATATTTTGTTTTCCCTGAAAATATCCTCGAAGAATAGCCGAAAAGGAGATAATTGGGATAATTGGGATAATAGCTGTTAACGTTAAAGCAACCCGTTCGTCTGTCAATAAATATTTTGCCAGCAAAGGAATGACAAGGGCAAAAATAACGGAAATAAAAATAGACAAGACAAATACGGACAAAAGAGCAGTTCGTAAGATACTGCGAATCCTGTTCTGATCGTTTTTTGCCTCTGCTTCAGCAACAAGCTTGGAAACCGCTATTGGTAATCCAGCAGTAACAAAGGTAATTAACATAATCATTGTGGGAAATGCCATTTGATACAATCCAATTGCTTCTGGACCGATGATACGTGACAAAAATATACGGTAGATGGTACCAAGTCCACGAGTAATTAAACCAGCTATAACTAAAATAAAAGCACCTTGCACAAAATTTTGTTTTCGCATCATGAACCCTGCCTTCAAATCATAAAATAGAAACTAGTTTAGATATATGTACAAGATATAAAAAACATGTCTAGGTTAGGAGAGGAGAAATGAAAAAAGAATTATATGTTTTATTAATTAGTATGCTACCTTTTTTTGAGCTTAGAGGGTCTATACCGATAGGAATAGCGATGGATATGTCTTTTTGGAAGGTGTGGACGATAAGCATTATTGGGAATTTATTTCCTATCCTTCCTATACTAATTCTATTTCAACCGATCAGTCAGTTTTTTATTAGATTTCAATGGTATAGAAATCTCTATCAATGGTTTTATCGAAGAACAATGAAAAAAGGAAAAGATAAGCTCGAGAAATACGGTGCTATGGGTTTATTTCTCTTTACTGCCATCCCTTTACCGACAACTGGTGCTTGGACTGCTGCTTTTTTAGCTTCCTTTTTTCGAATAAGAATTCAATATGCATTTACTGCCATATCAATGGGAGTTATTGTTGCAGGTTCTTTAGTAGCAATTTTTAGTCATATTTTACTTCGTTAGAAGGAAAAATAACGGTCTATCTCGTATTTATTTATATGGTCATTAGAATCTGCCCAATTTGTAGAAAGAAAGTGGTGTCGTACTTGGATACAGAGGAATTAAATAGAGAAATAGAACAATTGTGTAACAGTAAAGTAGAAGAATTTGCTTTTATGGGTTATGAGAATATTACAGGAAAGGAAATTTGGCAGTGTGTTTCTGAAAAGTATGATAAAGATTATTTTCCTTCTCTACATAAAATAGTAAATGATATTTTAACCTTAAAGGTAACCACCTTTATGAATTGGATGACGCTACAGGCATATAAGAGTGAGTGAATAAACAGCTTTAATCCTTACTTTCTTTAATAAAAGAGAAAGTAAGGATTTTCAATGCTCCTTGGTCTTATTCATTGCATAGACATTAACAAGTGGGTATAATTGTTATATTGAGCGAAAAAGGAGGAAATAACAAAAATGGTTCGTTGGAATCGAATAGTAGGACTAATACTTATTGTTGCAGTACTAACCGTAACAATGATCTTTACAACAAATCAAGTATTACAAAACATTACTTTAGGATTGGATTTAAGAGGTGGCTTTGAGGTTCTCTATCAAGCCTCTGCTACAGATGGGCAAGAAATAAGTAAGCAAAGTTTAAAGGATACAGCAACAGCACTTGAAAAAAGGATTAATTTTTTAGGGGTTAGTGAGCCTGAGATTACGATTGAGGGAATAGATCGAATTCGGGTGAAGCTAGCAGGAGTTCCTGATCAGGATTCAGCAAGGGATTTATTGGGGAAACCCGCTAAGCTAACATTCCGCAATATGAATAATGAGATTCTTTTAGATGGAAATGATTTAGTCCCAGGCGGTGCTAGTGTTGATGTTGACCAGCTTGGACGTCCTACGGTTACTTTAAAATTACAGGATGCTAATAAATTTAAACAAATCACTACTGAATATGTTGGAGAATCAATAGCTATATTACTTGATGAAGAAGTAATACAAAGCCCTAGAGTAAATGAACCAATATCAGGAGGCAATGCGGTAATTTCAGGACAAGAATCAGTTGAAAAGGCTCAAGGATTGGCTGATTTATTAAATGCGGGAGCGTTACCCTTGGATTTAAAAGAGATTCAATCACAAAGCGTTGGTGAGAGCCTTGGAATGAATGCGTTGGAGCTGAGTGTGAAGGCTGGTCTTATTGGTTCTGCCTTGGTTCTGTTATTTATGATGCTTTATTATCGAATACCAGGGCTGATAGCAAGCTTTTCCTTAGTGGTTTATATCTATCTTGTTTTAGTCATCTTCTGGCAGCTACATGTTACATTAACCTTACCTGGTATTGCAGCACTTGTCTTAGGAATTGGGATGGCGGTGGATGCCAATATTATTACATATGAAAGAATCAAAGAGGAAATTAAAAGTGGAAAAAGCTATCTGTCCGCTGTACGAGCTGGCTCTAGAAGATCTCTTTCGACGATATTAGATGCAAATATTACAACTATTTTAGCAGCAATCGTATTATTTATCTTTGGTACAGGTTCTATTCAAGGCTTTGCCATTACCCTAATTGTTAGTATTATTGTCAGTATGTTTACTGCTGTTTTTGGTGCAAGATTATTACTAAATCTCTTCGTAAGATCTGATGTATTAAATAAGGCATGGGTATACGGAGTAAAGGAGGAAGAGATTAGTGCATTATAAATTTGATTTTGTCAAACACCGCAGGATGTATTTTATCATTTCAAGCGCAGTTATGTTATTTGGGATTATCTCCTTGCTTGTTATGGGACTTAACCTAGGAATTGACTTTAAAAGTGGGTCTCGTGTAGAAATTAATTTAGGACAAACCTTTAGCGAGGAAGATGTTAAAGACCTATTAAAGCAGGCAGAATCACAAGCAGAAGATTTGGGAATGGTCAAGGTCGATTTAACACCTACAGTTATTCGTGTTGCAGGGAATCAAAACGAAATGGCTGTGGTACGCTTTGATCAAATCTTAGATTCTTCTCTTTTACCAATCATAAAGGATGTATTTCGTGCTAATTATGGAGAACAAGTGGATCTTAACGAAAGTAAGGTTGATCCAACGATAGGTAAAGAATTAGCAAGAAAAGCGATTTATGCTGTCTTATGGGCATCGCTTGGTATCATTATCTATGTTACCATTCGCTTTGAATACCGTTTTGCTATTGCTGCTATCATTGCGTTATTTCATGATGCCTTTTTTGTCATCACTATGTTCTCTCTTATGAGACTAGAAGTAGATTTACCTTTTATTGCTGCCGTTTTAACTATTGTCGGGTACTCGGTGAATGATACAATTGTTATCTTTGATCGGATTAGGGAAAACTTAAAACGAGCAAAGATTAAACGTGTAGAGGATATAGAGGAAGTTGTTAATAACAGCTTGAATCAAACATTAGCTCGTTCGATAAATACCGTATTAACAGTGTTATTTACTGCAGTAGCTTTATATATTTTTGGTGGTGCAGGAATTAAGAATTTCTCCTTCGCATTAGTATTAGGCTTAATGAGCGGAGCATATTCATCGATTTTTATCGCATCACAGGCTTGGCTTGTCTGGAAGGCAAAAGAGTTTAAGACAAAAAGGCTTAATCCTCAGCCTGAAGCATAATAAAAAGAGGGTAGGATTTACAGTATATTACCGCCGCGGATAATAACCGCGGTTTTTCATTCATAAGAGATATAATGAATGAGCAAGGTAAGGCATAAGAGGTGAAGCAAATGAAGGAAAAACGTTTTGAAAAAGCAGAATTCGCAGCTTGGCTAGGAATAGGAGGAAATTTACTGTTAGCAGCAATGAAAGGGATTGTTGGTTATTTTGCTAATAGTAAAGCATTAATTGCAGATGCGCTTCATTCTGCATCAGACGTGGCGGGCTCCTTTGCTGTCTTAATTGGCTTACGTGTATCACAAACTCCTCCCGATAAAGACCACCCTTATGGACATGGGAAAGCGGAGAATATTGCAGCAATTATTGTTTCCGTCTTATTGTTTTTAGTCGGCGTAGAAGTGGGTATTTCATCAATACAAAGCTTTTTTTCCGAGATTTCTCCAAAAGTACCGAAAGCTATGGCTATCTACGCTGTGATTGTTTCCATTATAGTAAAAGAAGCCATGTTTCAATATAAATATCGACTAGGGAAAAAAATTAATTCACAGGCAATCATAGCTAATGCGTGGGAACATCGTTCCGATGTTCTGTCTTCATTTGCAGCTTTGATTGGTATCATAGGAGCAATTATCGGCGGGAAATATGGTATATATTGGCTTGTTTACGCAGATCCACTCGCAGGAGCTGTAGTTTCTCTATTAATAATGAAAACTGCCTATGACATTGGCAAAGAAAGCATGAGTAACACGATGGATCGAGTGCTTCAGGATGAAGAGGCAAAAAAATTAATCCTTGAAGTAGAGAAGGTGATGGGAGTGCTGCATGTGGATGAATTATTTGCAAGAGAGCATGGGCATTATCTTATCGTCGATGTAAAAATTGGGGTTAATCCCAAAATGACAGTAGAACAAGGGCACCAAATAGGGAAGGAAGTCAAAAGGAAATTAATAAAAAAATTTTCTAATGTCAAAGATGTATTTGTACATATAAACCCGTACCATTCAAAATATCCATATCACCAATCATCAGATAAGCCAAAGGTATTACAGTAATAAAGATTAATATTGCTCCCTTACGATTTTTACATTATAATGGTAGTCGTGAATAAGGGGGGGAAATGATGCTAAAGCCGAGAAGACGTTGGCATATTCCTCAAATAGATGCTGATGAGATAAATCGTATTGCAAAAGCAAATAGAATACATCCATTGATTGCAAGATTGTTAAAGCAAAGAGGCTTGAATGAACAAGAAGAAATAGCTCGTTTTCTTCATATTAATATCGATGGGTTACATGATCCATTTTTACTGGATGGAATGAAAAAAGCAGTGGATCGCATTCAATCCGCAATCATAAAAAACGAAAAAATATTAATTTATGGTGATTATGATGCTGATGGTGTTAGCAGTACAACATTGCTTTATAAAACATTAGAGATATTAAAGGCTAATTTTGCTTATTATATACCAAATCGTTTTACGGAAGGGTATGGACTAAACAAAGAAGCGATTATCCAAGCGGAAAAAGATGGTTATAAACTAATTATTACTGTGGATACTGGAATTAGTGCTGTTGAAGAAGCCGATGTAGCAAAAGAGCTAGGAATCACGCTAATTATTACAGATCATCATGAACCTCCTGCTGTTTTACCAGCTGCTTTTGCGATCATTAATCCCAAAAAACCAGGTGATCCTTATCCATTTAAGGGGTTAGCTGGAGTTGGTGTAGCCTACAAGCTGGCGCATGCTTTATTGGGAAGAATCCCAATGGAATTCATTGATATAGCCTCTATTGGGACGATAGCCGATTTAGTCCCGTTAATGGATGAAAATCGTATTATCACACATTTTGGATTACAACAAATGAAAACTACCCAGCATACAGGGTTAAAAGTCTTATTAGAAAAAACTGGTTTGATAAGCAAAGACATAACAGCTGGTCATATTGGATTTATGATAGGTCCAAGAATAAATGCTAGTGGTCGCTTAGCTACTGCAGAGCATGCAGTAAGATTACTCCTATCAGATCATGAAGAAGAAGCAACGGAGCTAGTAGAGGTAATCGAACGAATCAACAGTGAAAGACAATCACTTGTAGAAATAATAGCAAAAGAAGCGTTAGAGATGATTGAATCTCAGGCGATGCAGCAGGATAAAGTTTTCGTGCTTGTAAAAGAGGGCTGGAATGTTGGAACAATTGGTATTGTTGCTTCACGTATAGTAGAAAAATATTATCGTCCAACCATTATTTTGAGCATGGATGAAGAGACACAGATGGCTAAAGGTTCTGCACGTAGTATTGAAGGCTATGATATCTATCAGGCTTTAACTGAAGCAAAGGATATACTGCCTCATTTTGGAGGGCATCCTGCTGCAGCAGGATTAAGTATAAAAGCAGAAGATATTCAATCATTAAGAACGAAGCTAAACAAATTAGCGGATAAATGGTTAAGTGATGAAGATTTCATTCCTATAGAAAAAGTAGATGCTGCTTGTAGTATCCATGATGTAGATATTTCCCTTATAAAGCAAATAGAACAATTGGCACCCTTTGGAATCGGAAATCCCAGTCCGACCTTTCTTATCAATCAGATAAAAGTAGAGTCAGTTGTTTCAATGGGAAAGGATAATCGCCATTTAAAACTGCAGGTAGGAAATCAACAAAAAAAACTAGAAGCTATCTTGTTTAAAAAAGGGGAATTGGTCAATGATATTGCTCCACAGGCTGCAATTGAGCTTGTGGGAGAATTCACCATTAACGAATGGAATGGAAAGATAAAGCCTCAGATTATTCTGAAGGATATGCAGATATCAGATATACAGATTTTTGATTGGCGTCATAAGCAAGATAAAAGGGTACTCCTACAGGAAATAATAACAGATAAATCATTAGTCCTATACGATGATCAACTAGAAGGAATAGAATCATCCTTTAAGGGAGATATGGCTACATATGATTCATTAATCCTCTATTCTCCTCTACCATCAACCGAAA